>JAYUEJ010000569.1:0-4219 GCA_043739265.1 Rhodopila sp.
CCCAGGATTGCGGCGATGCTGGCGAGAAGGATGCTTCGAAAGATCATAATGCGTACTCTTTCTTGCGTCAGGAGGCCCGGGGCGATTCGACAACGGGCAGGCGTCGGTAAACGGCATCTGGCAGCCCGGGGTGAGTACGGGTGGCTGGTTGATGGGCACGACCGAAGCCTGCCCTATCATCCCGCGAATCAGAGGCCTTAGGGTGTTGCCCAGGCGGCCGCGAAGGCGAACCCGTTGGCCGTTCCATGTGCGCCCGCTGCCCCCCCCAACAATCCAGTTCGCGCATTGGCCTGAACGTGGTTGGTGTCGGCAGTGTTCGCGGCTGCCGCTTGCCCCAACGGTGAGGTAGCAGCCCATGAAGAGGCAACGCCTATACTTGTTGCGACGACGGTGGCTGAAGCGTTGCCGCTCGACGACGTGGTACCCGAAACGGACGACGTGACGCCCGTGGTCGCACCGACGTTGCCGGCATGGACAGGCGTGACGGTCAACGCACACAGGGCCGCTGCCGCCAACACAGGTTGAAGGTATTTCATGGTACGGTGAACCCTCCATTGAAGCTAGGTACTGAAACTGATTGCGAGGATGCGATCAGTAGGCTCGCTTTGACTGAAAGCGAACCTGCCAGGCCAAGCGGCCCGGAATGAACCGTCGTAGTGACACTGCCGCCGCCCGTTGCGGTGGTTGACGTATTGACCGTGATACTGACGGGTGAAACGTTTGGTAAGCTTGGTGGGGTTGGTGCCCCAGCGAAGGCCGGCCCGCAGAGAATCGCAAAACTGGCGCTCGCAAGTAGGTAGTGCCGCATGAGGGCCCCCTTCTGTGATTGATGCGAAGGAACGGGGGGGCCGCTCAGGCCGCCCCCCCGTTGTTCGTGGGTTATGGGTGGGAGTTGCCGGCGCCGCTGCCGGCGCCAGCGCCAGAACCGTTCGCCGAACCAATGCCAAACCCGTTGATCACAACACCGGCACCAGCGCCACCGCCGACGCCGGTGGCAGAAGCCGTGCCACCGAAGATGTTACCTGAGGCAAAGCCAGTGCCGGCTCCAGCGCCAATGCCCGAGCCTGCGGCCGAACTGAGAAGGCCAAAGGAAAACGCGCTAGCGGCACCGTTTCCGCTGCCGCTCGCACTGGCGGTCGCAGCATAACTCGCGCCGGACAGACCAAGTACCATGACGGACGTGAGAAGAACTAATTTCCTCATTTGATGAACCCCTTGCCGAAAGAAGTAAAACCGGTTGCCCGGAACCGCTACGCCTGTCGTGTCGGTCACCCACAACATTGCATTGTTATTAAGGCCGGTCAAAGTGAAACATTAATACATACCAGCACATCACAGTGAACTATTCTTATATTCGACTATAATGGAATAGTCGAACTCACCCGGGGCTCCGAACAATGCACTTGGCCCTAACCGACCCTCCGGCATCGCGCTTTTCCCTGGCGCGCGCGATCGGATTTGACATAAGGATGTGGCGACAGAGTTTAATTGCAGTGGGCATCTCAAACAGGCATCGTAGTGGAGGAACGGCGTTCCAATATGTGTCAGGATGGATGACCGACAAGGACGTGGATGACAAGCAACGGGATCGCTTCAGATCAGGGCCGAACGGAGGACGTGTCGCTCGCTGATGCCTATTGCGCGCTCAATGACCAGCGCATCGACATCGACCGGCGCATCACCATGCTGGCGCTCGCTGATCCCGCTCGAGACATATTATGGCAGGACCTGGAGGCCGTGTTGGTAGCGTTGCGCGCGACGGTCGGCCAGCTTGCGAACGCACCTGCGACCCGGATTTCCGAACTGCGTGCCAAGGCACATGTGCTGGCGACGCTGTTGCGGCACGGGGATGACGGCGCAGGGCCGGTCATCCCCGAGCAGGAGCGATCGGCGCTCGCTCTATCGCTGGTTGACGATATCGCCCGGCTGGACGGCATTTAGCGCGCCTGGCGGCACGCCGGTCATCTCGCCCCCGGCGTTGGCGAGGAAGGCGCACAGCGAGTCGATCATCTGATTGTTGACCGCGTAAATGATCTGGCGGCTGCAGCGGCGCTGCACCAGGATTCGGCCATGCGTCATTTGTTGCAGATGGAAAGACAACGACGATGGCGGAACCGCCAATCGCGAGGAAATCGTTCCAGCGGGAAGGCCAAGCGACCCATGAGGCCCGAGGATGCGCCAAATCTCCAGCCGTATGCCGTGCCCGAGCGCGGCCAGAGCGGTAGCAGCGGTATAAGAGTCCATATCTATTGCCTGTGCCAAGGCGCTTGCGCGGACGTGCCGCTTTTTGACGACATTCTGGTCCACCGGGTGTAACCTCGGGTTGTATCCCCCATTGCTTCCTCCTGAAACACCATCAACCGACAGACGAAATCCGCAGGCAACTGTTATAGCAATGAAAATCGCGGCAGGCGCCAACTCAATGAGTATTTGGATATTGTTGTTACGCATTGCCTATAGTAATTCGGAACCCCTTTGATCCATTAAACCGGAGGACCATTATTCGCAAGGTGTGATACTCGGTCCCGCGTGCGCGATCCATGGCGTTCTTCTCTGTCTTGACCTGCCGCGGATCAGATAGCCGTGAGCGCTTCGTCAACCGACCTCTGTTATTATATCAATCCGGATAAGCATTGACATCCTGCCACCCAAGACCCGGCCATGCCGCCCGAGGCGACAGCGAGATTCAATACCATGATTACGGGGTGGTTCGACGCCCAACGCGGGGGCCTGTGTTCGCCCGGGTCGAACCGGCGGCCGGATGGTGGGCGCGACAGGGATTGAACCTGTGACCCCCGCCGTGTGAAGGCGATGCTCTACCGCTGAGCTACGCGCCCATCCGTCGCCCCAGAGGGGCGCTTCCTCGCAACGTCGCCCCAGAGGGGCGCTTCGCTGCAACGTCGCCCTATTGGGGCGTTTCGCCGCAACGCTGCGAAGGCCGGCTACCTAGCCGGTTGCCGAACCCACCGCAACCCTGAAATCCGCCTGCCCCAGAACCCGCAGCACAGGCGGCACCGCTTCGGCGTCCACCTCGACCAGCGCTCCATCCGCGACCGCGCGGGTGATATCGACGCCAAATCCCGACATCATCGTCGCACCGGCCAGGGCCGCGCCTTGCACCATGATCGGGTTCACCGTGTTGAACACCAGCGCCGCCGGGACAATCCCCCGTTCCGCCATCTCGTGCAGCATCCAGGCCGTCGCCACGCCGCCTTTGGCGCGGTCCAGGATCAGCACCAGCCCGACATAGGATCGCCCGAACAGCGCATGCCGGGGGCGGGAGAACACGCCCGCGAGCCGGTCCAGGTCATACCGCGCCGAGAATCCATCACTCGCCACCAGCGCCCGGCCGCGCACGGTCCGGCCCATCGCCGCCGACGCCACGAACGCGGTCATGCGATACGTCCCGAACAGGCGGCGTCCAGACAGTGGTCCATGGACAGCAGGACGGGCGCGTAGCCGTAGCCGCCCAGGATGTTGGTCAGCTTGGCGGAGTTCGTCGCCAGCCGCTTCCAGCCGTTCGCTTCCGCCAACTCCCGAGCGTAGCTCTGGTAGAAGCACATGCCGGACAGCACCATCGCGCCCGAGGCCTCGATCCGGGCGGTCAGCCCCAGGCGGTCGGCGTCGGGCTTGACCTGCGGGCTGGTGACCGCCAGCAGCGGTATCTTGACCCGCCTTCCGTCCAGCCGGTCGGCAAGCATCTGCATTTCCAGCAGCGACAATTGCGGGGCGGAGAACACCACCACATCCACCGCATCGCCGTCCGGCACGTATTCCGCCAACAGGGCGGCGACGTCCGGTTTGCCGACCCTGACCGGTTCGGGCCGGGCGCCATCGAACGCGTCGGCGGCTTCTGGAGTCACGCCGTCGATATGGAACATCGCGACACCGCCGAAGCTGGCCATCGCCGCGCCGAAATGCTTCAGCTCATCCGATCCCGGCACGCGGTCGAAGCCGGTGATGACCGGCACGCGCCAGTAATCTCCGGCGAGGCGGCCGATGACGCCGCCCAGCGCCCCCCATTCATGCAGACCGCCCGGTGTCCATGTCGCCGCGATCAGCAGGGACCCGCGGCGGCAGGCGTCCAGATGGTAGCCATAACGCGGCGTAAACCCGGTCAAGGCGGCGGCGAGGGCGGACGGACCACCCTCGAAGTTCGACCTGGCACCGAGGACCGAATTGCAATAGATCGTCACCCCGGTGTCGCCGTACGCCATGT
>JAYUEJ010000570.1:0-4208 GCA_043739265.1 Rhodopila sp.
GTTCAGGTCGGGCCATTGGCTATCCGCTGGTACGCGCTTGCCTACATCACCGGGTTGGTCGCCGGATGGCGCATGGTGCGGCACCTGGTTATGCGCTCGCCCGTCGTCGCGACACCGCTACAGGTCGATGACTTCCTGACCTGGGCCACATTGGGAGTCGTGCTGGGCGGCCGCCTCGGCTACGTGCTGTTCTACCAGCCGGGGACTTATCTGGCGCATCCCGCGATGATCCTGGCGGTCTGGGAAGGCGGCATGAGTTTCCATGGCGGCATGCTGGGTGTCGCCATCGCCATCATCATGTTCTGCCGCCGCAACGCCATCCCGCTGCTGGGTTTCGCCGACCGGATCGCCGTGGTGGCGCCGATCGGTCTGGGCCTCGGCCGGGTCGCGAACTTCATCAATGGCGAGCTGTGGGGCCGCCCGGCACCCGCATGGCTACCCTGGGCAATGGAATTTCCCCGGACGCCCGATTGCCCCAGCTTCCCGGACTTCTGCGTGCCACGCCATCCCAGCCAGTTGTATGAAGCATTGCTGGAAGGGCTGGTGCTGTTCATCGTAATGTTCGTGCTGTCCCGGCGACAGGGTTTGCGTGAGCGGTTCGGCCTGCTGACCGGAATTTTCCTTGTCGGCTACGCCATCGCCCGGATTATCGGCGAATATTTCCGCGAACCGGACTCGTTCCTGGGCTTCCTGACCTTCGGCGCCACGATGGGACAAATTCTGTCGGTCCCGATGCTCCTGGCCGGACTGTGGTTGGCCATTCGGGCGCGTCCGGCAGGCGGTAAATCGAGGCAGATGGAATGACACGTTTTTCCAATCCGTGAGACCGGCCTGTGCGAAGTACCAAACCTTGGTTCTCTGTCAGCCGTCCCGGTTTTGGCCGGATTTCATAACTTTATCATCATGATATGGTTTGTCCCGGCCATCCACCCCCAAGCCGTTTGTGCGGGATGGCCGGCAAAAGATCGGCCATGCGATATAGAAAACCGCCAGGGCCTCCGCAGCTTCCGGGTGCCACGCGCAAAGGCGCCCAGAGCCGAAGGCGCCTGTGCCCGAAAGCTGCCGGACCATTTGCGCAGTGATAATACAGTAAAGCGGACGTCGAGCGTTACCCGTGACTATTGGGCACTCTTTGGATCTCGCTATTAATCGCCAACTACCCGCCCCGCGCACGAATCTCGGATGACGAGGTGTCAAATCGAAAACGCTGCTGCGGGATTTCGCTGAAAAGATCGGCATAGCGGCTCGGCACAGCGATGTCGCTCAGCCCGCGAACGCGCGCCGCGGCGTCGATGCGCACGGCCACCAGAAAGCTGCACCCGGAATGACCGATTTCCTCGAGTGCCGCGTGCATTCGAACCTCATCATCGCCATAATATTTCGGCGCGACCAGCCGCTCCGCCGTATCCGCCCCGATCACAAATGTCGCCCCCGGAAACAGGCGCGACTTCTCGAGGAAGGTGGGCGCTCTCGTCAGTTCGACCGGCGATTTCCAGGCGAACTGCGTTAGGCGCTGCCTCACCGTCCCGCCCGCCAGCGGCGGCTTGTCAACATTCGTGACGGAGATTTCGAACGCCACTTGCTGCTGCCTGATCTCTTCGGCGACCCGCGCCAGCGACAGATGTCCCGCGTGCAGCGGGTTAAACGACCCTGGCAACACCACAAGGGGCAGCGGCGCCGACAGCATCATTTGGCCATCGGGCTGCGCGGTGACGCGATCGATCTCGCCGGCCAGGAGCCGATCGATGGCATTCTCGGTCGCGACGGCCGTTTCCTCAAACTGTTCATCCCCATCGAGCAGGCTACGCGGCGACGGTGCGGCAATCCCGCATGCCAGGGCCAGAAACAGCACGATCGCGCGCGCAACAAGATCTTCTTCGGCGCCGCGATCACGTCTTCCCTTGGCCATCACGCCGGTGCAGTGGACAATGCTGGCGACGTTGGCGCATGCGATGTGAAACCGGTGCTCGCCTTTACGCGGGCGATCGCTCACCAGCGCCGCCGTCGCGCCCAGGCCGATTAAATTGGTGTCCGGCGGCACCAGCCTGGATGCGCGTGCCCGCGCGGACCGAGCCATCGCGATCGCGGTGTCGGCACTGGAGGCCGATGCCGGTGCAAAGCCGAGAAAATGCGCCAGCGCCAGTTCGTCGTAGGGAATCTGTGCCTCGATCAGCAGCCGGGATCCGCCCGGGACACGCAGCAACTCGCTGATTGCCCCACTGCCGCCCCCGGTGATCGCGAGTGCGGCCTTGTGGCCAGACGCGTGTATTGTGGAGATCAAGTGTTGCCACGCAGCGTCCGGCGGTCCCATGGTGTGTGTGATCCGAAGTTGAATAGTGCGTAGCTGACGATGAAAGACAGGTCCGGCTGAGTCAACAGGCGTCATTTCGCTCGGCGATGGACGTCGGTTGGCCGAACGCGATCTGTTCGTTTTGATCCCGGTCATTGGAAAAACCAGACCCGGGGTGATGTGCGAGAAACTCCCGCCAGTCCACATCCCCCCCGACCGTCGGAAGAGGCAACAAACTTACAGCATCGTTTTATTATCCATTGAATGACTCGCCTGCGTTTGTTGTGCCTGTGGGGATGTGGTCAACGCGATTGCGTTGTCCACATCCCCACAGGTCGTTGCGCACGCTGCCAGCCGATAGCGCGCCGGTGAAACCGGTGCTGCCAGCGCTTGAAACCGGTGCTACCAGCGCTATTGTGGGTTTGGCCAGGGAAAGCGGATATTGCCGTCACGCAGGCCCGCCAGCACGACCTCGATTCCGCCGGACTTAATCATCCACTCCAGCCGGTGGTCGCGATATTCCCGCACCTTTGCGCCGGACCTGAAGGCCTCGACCGTGGCCGGCATGCGTGCGGCGGAGGCGGCGTATTCCGCGAAGGTGGTGGCGACGGAGGGGCGTTGGCACAAGCGCTCATACCAGGCGGCAAGGGTGCTGCCGGGAGGCGGGCCCATGCCGTTCAGCACCGAGCGATGGAGCATCGGCGCGACCGCGGCGTCAGCCCAGCCAAAGGTGGCTCCGCCGAACCAGACCGCGTCGCCCAGCCGTCCGGCAAGCCAGTCCTGCAGCACGGCGGTTTGCCGCGCCGCCGCTGACCGCAATGTGTCCGCGAGCGCACCCGTTGCGCGGCCGAACCACAGGATTTCACTAAAACCCCAGGTTACGGCTTCATATTGGGTGTCGCACACATCTTCCGTCATCCGCGCGGCGGCTCGGGCGTCCGGGTCGCGCGACAGCAGTGGCGGATCGGGCCAGCGATCCTCGATGTATTCCATGATGATCGTTGAATCGACGATGCGCGTCTGGCCATCGACGAGCATCGGGACTTCGGCGCGCGGGTTGTTGATGCCGAAGGCGTCGTCGGTTCGGCCGGTGCCCAGGGTGGCGGGCACTTCAAGATCAAACGGTATGGATTTTTCTCGCAGTGCGATCTTGATTTTTTGGGCATAGGGCGAACCTGGGGCTTCGTAGAGCAGCATGGCGGAGGTCCCTGCGTGTGTTGGAGAGAAGGGCGTGAGGATGGCGACCAGCGGACTTCTCGTTTGGTGGGATTGCGCGGTCGCGCGGGGCATGGCGGTGTCGTTGAAAATCAGATGCGGACTCGACCCTGTTCATTATGGGGGCTTTTTAGGACATCGGTGACCATAGGGTCGGGGGCGCAATGAGGTCAAATTCATCACGGCGGGAGGGGATGGGCTGGTTGCGAGCCGAGGACTGTTTGGCTTTGGCTCTGGCGACGGTGACGCTGGTCATGTCCTCGACGATCGCCTGTCCGATGATAAAACAATCCATTAGGACTTTGTAATGAGATGGCAGAGTTTTATCCCAAATAAGGCCCAGCCGCTTTCGACCCATACAGGTCCCGGGCGACTGAACGCCCCCGTGCAAGTAAACTATCCAGGGCAATCGGGTGAACCAGGCAATTCTCGCAGGACGCACTGTTCTGTGCGTGACGACCGGCGCCAGGTCTCACGCTGGACGGGTAGGTTTCGGTTGTTTTCCGCAATGAATTTATTAGTAAGCCATTTGGTCTGTGTCAGCCATTATCATTGATGTGCTGCACGAACGCCGTCCGGGCGGGGTGACCGGCGGGGTGTGCCGGCCAAGGGGAACGTGCAAAGCGGAAGCGTGCAAATCGCGCGTTCGTTCATTCGATTTTCAGTTTTAACACGGAGGCAAGCCGAAGGACCACGAAACCCA
>JAYUEJ010000571.1:0-4207 GCA_043739265.1 Rhodopila sp.
GGCGATGAGAAGTCGTTGCAGTTCGGGCAGGGCCAGTACCAGCAGCATCGGGTCGAGCGGGCGTAGAGCGACATGATCCCGCGATTCCAGCCCGCGGGATCCATGCCGCGCGCCAGATCGGGATGCGAAACCGCCAAAACCTTCGATTGGCGGCCGAATGTTTGTCGCCGCAGATCGACCTGGGCGTAAATATCGCCGAGGGTTTCCGGCGCGGCATCCATCTCATCCAGCATGATCCGGCCGGCTGATTTATTCCGCAGGTTGTTCTCGGTCATCGCCAAGAACTCGGCGTGCATACCGGAGGAAAACCACTTGAAATGCAGCGACCGGTGCAGCGGCAGCGGTCCCAGACGGGCCTTCATCCCGTCATGCGCGTCGATCATCGGGTTGATGACCGATTTGACGTAGCTTTCGACGACGTCGTTGATCGGCTCGTACCACAGCATATCCGCCGGATCAGCGGTCACCGATTGCAGAAGCCAATTTTCGCCGATCGCCGTCTTCCCGCTACGTCCAGGCCCAGGGACCGCGATCGTGAGATATTCGTCGTTGTTCAGGTCCTCCATCGGCCTGACCAGATAGGGCGCTTCGTCGTGGTTCCAGCGGCCGACATAACCGCCGCCCCGGTTTTCAAGCCAGCGATGCGCGGCGGCGTGGTCCGCGACGTTGATGCGGGCGACCGGCAGATAGGACGCGAGTGCCCGGCGGATCAGGTCTCCCGCGGATGCGAACGGCGCGGGGTCAGCCGTAGGCACGGGCGACCCCCGGATCAGGTGCCGCCAGCTCGATCGTCAATTCCTTCACGGCGGCGCGCTGCAGGTCGCCGAACCGGGCTTCCAACGAGCGGATGTAGGCGTCCGACCAGGACTGTTCCTTGCCGAGCTGGCGGATAAACCCGTGCGCATCGCGATTGATGCGGGACAGCACGGCCTCGATCTTCGCCAGCATCTCGGTCGCGGGCACCAGTTGGCCCGACGCCTCCATTTCTTCCCGCTGCATCCTGCGGAGGCGCCAGGCGTCGAGTTCGTCTTTGGCCGAGGCTTTCGGGCCCGCCGGAAGGTCCATGCCAGGGAGATCGAACGGGAGGCGGAGTTGCGCGAGGGCTTCATCTTTCTCGGCTTTGGAGCGGTCCTGATCTTCCTGGCGGGCGCGGAGAAAATCGAAAACCTGGGCGAAGTCGAACGCGTAACTGCGGCCGTTCGAACCGCGAGAGGCGATTGGGAAGTCGGGGTATTTCAGCAGCCAGGAGGACAGTGTCGGCAGCGAGATGGAGAGCCGCGACGCTAACTCCGCTTTGTTGCCGATGACCGGTTCAAGCATGACATAAACACCGAAAGAAACAGAACCCTACACGAGAATTTTCAAAATCAGAGTCGCAAACCGGGGTGCGAAATACCCGCGTCTGAGGGGGGCCGCCGGGAGGGACCCAAGCCCTACCGGGCGGTTCGAATTGCCTCATGGAGGCGAGCCAGCATGGCCTTGGGCCACGTCTCTCGGGCGGCTGCGTCTACCCTGGCATGGTAGCCGAGGCGAGGCTTGTAACTCGTCTTGTCACCGAAGGCGACGAGGTGTGAGATGCGGTGGCCCGGCAGCCTGATCCAGAAACCACCGAGCAGTCGGGCCGCGCCCTTGGGCACGTAGAACGTGCCACGGTCACGTCCGGCCACCTCACGAACCCTTTGCCCCGCCGCTGTTTTCGCGGCGTGCCGAGCGGCGATTTGCTTTTTTGAAATTCTGGAAATTTCGGATTTTAGGGATTTCAAAAATCCCGATGGGATGTTGCCGAACTGATCGAGGGGCAGGCTTTTGCCGGGCAGAACGATCGCACGGGACGATTTGCGGGTATTCATAGCGCCGGTGCGGGTGCCGCCGGTTTCCTCCAGGCGGAGGTATTGGGCCTGGACGGGTCGGAGCGTGACCTCGGCCGTGAGGTGGGACTTGGTGGCCGCCATGGCGCGCGGGGCGACGGCGGCGCGTTCGGTGAACTTTGTCGGGCGATCGAAGACCGCCGCCATCTCGCGGTTGACCGAGAGGGCGGCGGCTTTGGCGCAGTCGTTCAACGCCCGGCTCATGGCGTAGGGGATCTGGTCGCGATGCAACGCGACGAGGGCTTTTTCCAGGCCAGTAAGTTCGGCGGCGTCGATCGACAGCTCGATCATTTGCGGCAATCCGGACAGCGGTGACGATGATTCGGGTTGAGGCCCAACTGGTGTTCGCACTCGGGGCACATCGGCTGGAACTGGGTGCGGGCGGAAAACCAGTGGGTGCAATGTTGGCAGAGGCGCTTCGTCATGCCGGCCGGCGGTTGCCAGTCGTCAGGCGCGCCCTCCCGATTCGCAGGGGGGGGGAATTGACGAAAATCATAGGAAAACCTTGCAAAAACGGCGACGCCCGCCGGCTGGGGAGCGGGCGGGCGCACGATTCGCGTAGCATGACGAAATAGATGGCATATTCTGGTGCAAGTGGAACAGCCCCCACGAAATTAATTTTCAATCAATCCGCGAACGATCAGATTGATGCCCTCGGCGTGCCACCGGGCGAGCGCGCGCCGGTCGCATCCGAGCATCTTCGCGATCTTGCGCCAGTGGAACAAATGCCGATCGGTCACGGGGCTGACCAGCGCACGGGTGCCGACGATGCGCCGGAGCACGTAGCGCTCATTCGGGATCAAGGCGATCCAGCCCAGGACCTCGTCCATGCGGTCTATCTCGCGCCCAGAGGGCCTTGCGGGGCGCACGGGGAGATCGGTCCAGCCGTAGGCCTCGATCGCCGCGTTGACGTAGTCCAGGCCGCCGGTGCGCAGGTGTGTGCCGTGGCCCTCGTGCGGCAGCGATAGCAAAGTTTTTCCGGCTGTTTCCAGCGACGCGATCACATAATCCCCGTCAAATATGGCGGTCACAGCGGGCACAGTTCCGGTCACGGATCGAATTTCAGAAATCATAAGTCCAGTCCTTACAACTCTAATAACTGTGACTCTGTGACTCTGTGACCACATAAATACATATATAGAGGGACTTAGAGATCCCCTTTGTATAGGGGAAACCCGGGTACAGAGGTCACAGTGGTTACAGCTTTGATTTCACACGGTTTGTGTGGTCACAGTTACGGTCACGTGATATGTAATGTGGTCACAGAACGGCGGTTATCCGCCGTCGTCGATGGCCTCACGCGGCAGCCAAATGGCTTTGCCGCTCACTCCGCCGATGCGGATGCTGGTGCGCGAGCGCGTGCCGAGACGGAGGATCTCGGTTTGCCATCGGTCCCCGTCCAGGCCGTGGACGCCCCTGAATAAGGGTTTGACCGCGACGGGGAGAACCCAAAGACCTCCGCCCAATCCTAGCCGGGGCACGGGGCGGGACTGGCGGTCGCGGCAATTCATGCAGGAGCAATCCGCCCTGATGGCATCGGCGGGAGCCTCATCATTAGGAAGCCACCGTTGTGACCCGTCGGATGAGGCCGGATCGGGGGATACTTTCCAGGTGAAGTAGCGGAGGCACGGGCGAACGGGCCGCAGGCCGAAGCGAACGAGGACGCGGCTGGCGGTTTGGACGTCCGCGGCTTCGGTTGAATGTTCCATGACGTCGCGAAGCAAGATCCCGACCTGTTCGTGCCGCGTGGTCCCGTCATATTGGATTTGTTGGGCCAACAGATGCTGGATGGCGCGCCTGGGGCCGCTGTCATCCGCGACCTCATCAGCGGGACGGATGTATTCGGACGCCAGGCCCACGGCCTCGATCGCGCCGGCGGCCTGGGGCAGGCCTTCGCGGGTCAGGATCCACCAACCGGCCAGCAGCGCGCCCATCTGATCCATTTCCCGGGCGGCGCAACCGACCTCCGCCAGTCGCGCGCGGATGGATTGCAGCGAGGCGTGCCAGCGTTCGGCGCTGCTGATGACACGGCCGAACAACGCGGGGCCTTTTTCGGCGGCCCATGCCTCCAGGTTTTGCTGGACTTCGGTGCGATCGTCGCCGCCCTCGGGCTTCAACAGCTCCACCAGCGTAATCCGTCCCAGATGCTGCGGGAGCAGCGACGGCGGATTGACCGAGCCGTAGAGGATACACCCGGCCATCTCGATCGTCCGGTGCTTGCCGTCGGCCAGGCCCCGAACACCCTTGGTGCCGTCGCCGCCGGCCGAGGCGAGCACCAGATCCATCAGCGCATCGGCGCCGCCCTGGTTTGCCCGATCGGACGATTCGTCGACGAAAAT
>JAYUEJ010000572.1:0-4206 GCA_043739265.1 Rhodopila sp.
CGGAAGTCGATTAGATGCAGCGGAGGCAACCGGTTCAAGACCTTCTGTGCATACCAGCGCAGGCGGCGGCCTCCGAATCGATCCGGAATGCAGCTAAGGAACCGCGGCAGGATGCGGACCCGTTCGATTTGTTCGACGACGCACCCCGAACTTGTCATCAGTTCGACAGCCGTCCGCGCCTCGAAGAAGCGCAGATGCGTACGGTCAAGCAAGCCATCATTCTGATATGTCCAACGTCCACGCAGAATAAGTGGCAAGGCGATGGAGTAATGGGCAACGTTTGGAATCGAAGCGATTATGATGCCGCGTGGCTTCAATATATCCGTGCATAGGCGGACGATTTTCCACGGATCGACCAAATGCTCCAATACATCGAGCGCGATGATCAGATCAAAGCTTTGGGGTGGAAGTGTAAGGACCATCGCTTCGACATCCCCGACTAGCATATCGTCGAACGCGGACGCAGCCTCGCCTGCGACAGCGGGAACGAGTTCTATGCCAGCGGCATGCTCAATCTGACGAACGCTTCTTAGCCATCGCATCGTGGCTCCCGCCCCGCACCCGATTTCCAGAACTCTGGACGTCTTGTCCGGTAACAAAGCTTCGATGTCGGTACGTGGATTTCCGAAATAGGCGGCCTTCTTATCGGAATAAAGAATGGCGGAAGAACTCATCGCAAAGTAACTTTCGGGTCAGAACTCGATGAACCGCCCGGACGGGTTAAATTGGTTCGGGACTCAAGACCGAGCGAGACCACGAGCCACCGGTGCATTTTCATCAGGAATTTCACGGTTTTTGCCCCTGGCTTAGAGGCAGCCAGGCAGTGGAGAACGGTCGATGACATGACCGGTATCTCGGTGCAGGGGGTCGTTAACCAGCGCCAACGGCATGCTGTTTTACACTTGTCGATCAGCGCTTGCCGGCTGGTGTAGAAGCTATCATCAATGATGCCGCGACCGCGATGACGAAGATGGAAATCAACAACATAGACATTGCACCCCAGTCGATTGGCAACCAAGGCCAATTCGGTACCGTAGAGATGGAAGCCTGTTAAATCCCGTGACACAGCGAGATTGGCCTCCTGCCGCACAACGATGAAATTCTCGTCCAACGTAGCGACGCGAATCGGGAATATTCCTCCAACATTTTGGTTCTCGCCGTGAGGATCTGAAATTCGCAGCGCTCGGCCACCACCCTCCAGCGCGCCGGCGTTGCCGAACATCCCCCACGCCGGATCAATAGCATCGAGTTCCCTTATCACCTTGTCGAGCTTATGCATGCCATCTTCGATCAGTTCAACGTCCTGATGGCAAATAATTGCATAAGCACCTTGCGACGTGCGCAAGAAAATATTGATTCCTATGTATGCATCAAAGAGATTTGTTTCTGTATTGTCAAGATAAAGAAATTCGCAATCCGCTGTCGTGAATCCACCAGCCTCGAATGATTGCAGCATCTGCGCATATTTCTGAGTATCACTGACGAGGGTGCAAATCGAGTAACGAAGTCCACCCGGCAGGCATCGCTGATTGGCTGCCGTGGCGGTAACAGGTAAAAACTGGTGCATCATGATCGGCCTGCAAGTGCTTTTGATCCGGACGGCCGATTCACCAACTCGCCCTCGTAACAGTCCAAATGGCGAGCGCAAATCGGCAATAAAGCAGGGCATCTCCGATTTCTGTTAGCTGTGCCGATGCCGATAAACCCTCGAGCCTGGCGGCTTGGGGTATGGGTCGCGGGGGGCGCGTCTCCCTGATGGAAATACGTCCATCCCATCGCCGAAATCACCCGCCGGGCAGCAAATTTTGAGTGGCCGCGCGTGATCATGTCAACCTGACCCGCAATTGCACCTTTGTCGCAAAATCGCTCGCGATACCTATCAAGGTCGCTTCCGGTCCGCGAGGGCGGCCGACACAGATCCAAAAGACAACTTGTAAGCTTATGCTCCCCAAGATGCAGCCCAGCCCGATCGCGCCGCCGATCGGGAGGGCCGCCAATGAGGGCATCTCGACTTCTTGCCAGCCCAGGCCGGTGGCCCAAAGGAATCCTGCCATGGCCGCACAGGACGACGCAGTTCTGCATACACTCGGCAAGACCTCGCCCCATCGGAGTCGCCCTCGGCGCGAAAGCTGCACGAGGAAAATCAGTCCCTCCATGGCAACGACACCACATATCGTCAATGCGGCCCAATCCAATCGCCGATAGCTGGAGACCGCGCAGACCGCGAACACGCGTAACGCAGCCGACCCCGCTACGGCCACAAAATTCTGCCGAACATGCCCAGCGGCGTTCAGAACGGTCGCGGCAACGAAGGTCACCGGCGTAATCATCGAGAGCAGCGCGAACATTGCGATCACTGGACGTCCAATGGCCCAGGTCGGACCGAGTAGGGCCGCCACCACATAACCCGATGTTGCGGAAATACCGAGGCCGATCGGGACAACGAGCATCAGTAGCATGGCCATGAGCGGCAACGCTAAGGTAATCGGGTCCGTGCCGCGGTTTTGTGCCGCTGCCACCCCTGCGTAAAGGGCGCGCGCGGCGGGATCGACCAGTTCCGAGGTCGGCAGCAATCCAATTTCCATCGACAGCATGAAAATTCCGAGTTGTCCCATGCCCAGCACGGGCCCCAGGACAAATGCATCGCATCGGTTCCAAATCATATACGCCATGCTTGACGCCCACGACCAGAATGAAAACCCGGCCAGTTCGCGCCAGCGAGACAACGTCAATCGCGGCCGATGGGGTTGAACCCAATAGGTCATGACCAAGCGGGATAAGCGTCCAACAACGACACCGATAATCAACGCCCAATAACTGCGTAGAGTGAAGGCCGCGCCGGTCGCTATCACGAATTGAAGCACCCGCGGCACGAATAGAAGACGAAACTCCAAATCGAATCGCAACTCACGTTGAAATTTGACGACCGCGATATTATCGAATCCCGCAACCGCCGCCACCGCGGCAAGCACCATAAGCATCGGCATCAGCCGCTCATCGCCTAGCCAAGTGCTGGAAACCCAGGCCCCCATCGCGAGAATGGCGCCTGTGACAAGACCGCGGATCGCCTGCATCGTAAACGCGGTGTCGTATAAAGACCGGTCGTTGTCGGGTTTGCGCACCAGCGCGGCCTGAAGCCCAAGTTCCGACAAGGAGTCGATCGCCGCCGCGAACGATGTGGCAAAGGCGACAAGGCCGAAATCCGCCGGCACGAGCAGGCGTGCGAGGATCAGCGTGCTGATCAGCCCGAGGCCCCGGGTGACCATGCGCCATGCAACCATCCATGTCGCGCCGATCGCCGTGCGGCTGGTGACCGACGTCCGTTCATTCTCGATGTGGTTCAAACAAACAATCCGAACGATTCGCCGCATAAGGCTGGCAAGTTACCTCAGATGCAAGCAAAAAACTCGGTGCCAATGCAACGAAAGCTGAATGGGATCGCCCACAGATGCGCCGTCTTCTTCCGGCGCCAGCGGCGGCGATCTCTCCGATTTTCGTCTGACCCGGACACAGTTGGCTGGATTGCGCTACCAGGTCCGCTGGCGTGATCAGGCGCAGGCGCTGATCAATGGCGAGACGATTGGCAAGGTCGCAAAGCGCTGCGTCCCTAAGCAGTTCCAAATGAGACTTTCGGGACGGTCCCGTACGCCATCGTCACCCGCACCATGGTGTTTCGATATCAAACAGCCGCCTGGAACAACCGGACCCGCGCAAAGAGTGCCTCGAACGCGCGTTTCCAGGGGTCTTTCCGCCGCTCGGTCACCTCTGCCAGGACGAACAAGATCAGCAGCGTGCCGCCAAACAGGACGGTTCGTGTGCGCCACGATGTGGGTGACCAAGGAACCTGTGTGGTCAAAAACTGCGCCACCGGAAGATGCAGCAGATAGATCGTGAACGTCGCGCCAGCGGCCCAACGAACCGGTCTGTGCACGCGTGCCGCTATTGCCTCGAAGGCCGGGGAGATCGCCTGGAACCCGACGACGTGCACGATGAACAATGCACCCACAACGTAATCTTCCAGCAGGCTGGGCCGGTTGAGAAAAGCGGGGACGGCGACAAATGCCCCCAGATGGTTCCGCCCCCAGACCTCGTAGGCGCCCCATGCAAGCAGCGACCCGACCCAAAGCGCCCAGCCCGTCGGCCGGCCAATCGGGTGCGAGGCGCAAAATCTGTAACCGAACAGGCCGAACAGCCACAGCGGCAGCA
>JAYUEJ010000573.1:0-4198 GCA_043739265.1 Rhodopila sp.
TCCAGCGTCGTCAGCCGCTGGTTCAGCAGCTTCAACTGGCTGACCAGTTCCTCGATGCGATTGTTGTGCAGCCGCACCTGGCCGACTTTCTCGACCAGCTCTTCACGAATTTTCTCGTAGCCCTTTTCGGACCGCGAGCTCATTTCCTCGCCGCTGGTGATGGTCTCCAACCGGCGGTGCTGCATCTTGTGCAGCTTCTTGTTCAGACTCTCGATTTCCTCGAAGTTCGCCAGAACCTCGGGCTTCAGCTTCTCCTCCAGCGCCGACAGCGACATGGAGGGACCGGCGTCCTCATCGTCGCTGTCCATGTCGTCGTTGGCGGGAAAGCCCTCGGCCGGGGCCTCGGGAACGCCATCGACGGCATCCACGACGGGCGCACCCGCGCCATCGGTTGCTTCCAGATCGACGATGTCGCGCAGCAGCATCCGCCCGGCCTTGAGCTGCTCGTGCCAGGTGATGATGGCAGCGAAGGTCAGCGGGCTTTCGCACAGGCCGTTGATCATCATGTCGCGGCCAGCTTCGATCCGCTTGGCAATCGCGATTTCGCCCTCACGCGACAACAGCTCGACGCTGCCCATCTCACGCAGGTACATGCGGACGGGATCGTCGGTACGGCCCAGGCTGGCCTCATCGACGTTGCCGGTCTGCTCCTCGGCTTCCTCTTCCTCAGCCTTTTCGGCCTTGGGGGCAGGGGCTTCGCCGTCCTCGGACTCTTCGCCTTCGACGACCTGGATGCCCATTTCCGAGAAATTGGCCATCACGTCTTCGATCTGCTCAGAGCTGTTCTGCTCCGGCGGAAGGATCGCGTTCAGCTCATCGAACGTGATGTAGCCACGCTCCTTCCCCTTGGCGATCAGCCGCTTTACACCGGCGGCCGTTACATCCAACAGGGTGGCTTCCGCTTCCGCTTCCGCCGTGGCGGTATCGCCGGCGACCATGGGCTTCGTGGCCATCGCTCAGGGCACTCCTTCATCCGACGGGTCGCGGCGTGTGTGTGCCGGGGCCCCAAAATTATTATTCATCAGCAAATCCGACTCCGTCTGACTCACCGCTACGAACCTTATTGAACGCCTCGCTCAACGCTGTGAGGCGGCGTTGCGTGTCCGGAGTCAAGTTCCGGGTGGCGTCGGCTTCAGCCAAAGCGACTTCCTCGCGCAAATGTTCCACATTGAGAAAGCCAAAAATATGCCACCATCCCGACTCTGCCTCGGCCGGCATCGCCTTGTCGGACGCGCATGCCGGCAGGGGCATCGGAGCGCCGGCGAGGACGTGCTGGACGTCTTGCTCAAATCCCGTTTCCGTGAGGTGGTCCATCAGCCCAGCAGAGTCAAGGCTTTCAGCGGAGTCGGCCCACTCTTCGATGGCGTCGCGCACGCGCATCAGTGCGGGTTCCATCGCCAGGCCGTTGAAGGCCTGTGCGACGTCGTTCAGCAGAAACGGGTGACGCAGCAAGATCGCGGTCAGAATGCGGGCGCGTTCGGACGTCGCGTTATCCTGACGCAGAATCGGCCGCGGGATGCGAACGCCCGACCGGATACCCAACGCGGCGCGCCCTTTGTCCCATTTCTGATCCCGGCCCTTCGCTGGGCGCGCCTTGCTGGCGAAGAACCGGTCCAACAGGGCGCTGCGATACTCGGCACCCAGGGATTTGTCGGCGATCCGGCCAGACGCCTCGACCAATCGGCTGCGGAAGGCAGCCCGCTTTTCGGGGGTTCCATCGCCGACTTCGCCGCGGACCATGTCATACAGCGCGTCGGACGGCGACTGAGCGGCATCCAGCACGGCCTGGAACGCCGCCGCACCGCCTTTGCGCACCATGCTGTCCGGATCCTCGCCGGTCGGCAATGTCGCGAATTTCAGCGACCGCTCCGGCGTCAACATCGGCAGCGCCAGGTCCATCACCCGCGATGCCGCCCGCGCGCCGGCGGCATCGCCATCGAAGCACAACACCGGCCCGGGAGACACGCGCCACAATTCTTCGAGCTGCTCGTTTGTCAGCGCTGTGCCCAGCGGCGCGACGACGCCGGTGAAGCCGGCCTGCGCGGTGGCAATGACATCCATGTAGCCTTCAACCACGATCAGCGTCCCACCGTTGCGTACCCCATCCCGCGCCAGGTCCAGGCCATACAGAGTGCGGCGTTTGGAGAACACCGGCGTCTCCGGCCCGTTGACGTATTTAGGCTGGCCAGCCCCCAGGATCCGGCCGCCGAAGCTGATGATCGAGCCGCGGCGGTCTCGGATCGGGAACATGACCCGTTGTGAGAACAGTTCGAAGGTGCGACCGGTTTCCTCATCACGCCGAATTAATCCCGCTTCGGCAATTTGATCGATTTCGATTCCTTGCCGCGACAGGTCGGCTGTCAGTCCGCCACGCTCCCCCGCCCAGCCCAGCCCGAAGCGGGCAATAGTTGCTTCGGTCAGGCCGCGTCCCAGCAGATAATCCCGGCCGGAACGACCTTCCGGCAGCGTGAGGCGTCGTTGATAGTGTGCCTGAACCGCTTCCAGCACACCCACGACATCCAGTCGCCGGCGTTCGGCTTCAGCGGCTTGCGGCGTGGGTTTCGGAACTTCCAACCCGGCCTCGGCGGCGAGCTGGCCGACCGCTTCCATGAACGCCAGGCCGTCGCTTTGCATGACGAAGCTGATCACATCGCCATGCGCCCCGCAGCCGAAGCAGTGATAGGCATCGTCGTACACATAGAAGCTGGGTGTTTTCTCACCGTGGAAAGGGCAGCAGCCTTTCCATTGCCTGCCGGATCGCGCCAACTTCACGCGCCGCCCGATCACCGCCGCGATGGGCGTGCGCGCGCGCAGTTCGTCCAGGAAGTTGGCGGGAAGAGCCATCTGCCTGAATCAGGCGGACAGGCGGGCTTTGACCATCGGACCGGCTTTGGCCATGTCCAGGGACGCGGCGTGCTTCGCCTTCAGGGCCGCCATAACCTTGCCCATGTCCTTGATGCTGGCCGCGCCGGTTTCCGCCACCGCCTCGGCGACGGCCCGGGTCATCGCCGCGTCGTCCATCTGGCTGGGCAGGAAACTCTCGATCACGGCGATCTCGGCCTCTTCCTTGGCGGCGAGTTCCGGGCGGTTGCCTTGGGTGAACATCTCCACCGACTCACGCCGGGATTTCACCATGCCGCGCAGCATGGCCACGATATCGTCCTCCGGTATTTGCTCGACGCCCTTGGGGCGGGCCGCGATGTCGGCGTCCTTTAGTTTGGCCATGACCATCCGCAGGGCGGACGTCCGCGCCGGGGTTCCGGCTTTCATCGACAGCTTCATCTGTTCGGTGAAAGAGTCTCTCAGGCCCATGGCGGCACTCCTGCGCGTAAAATTGTCCCTATACTATAGGCGGGTTATGACCGGTGAGCATACAGGGTCACGGAGCAGCCATCCGCATTTTGGCCGAGACAGTCTGCCTCCCGCCAAAGGCTCATTCGATCTCTATGGGGGCAGGCCGGTCATGACAGGATGGCAGCGGCGGCAAATCACAACGAGACAAGCCGGTTGGGGAGAACACGCATGACGATCACGGCAACCACCATCGCTGAAACCACCATCGCTGAAACCCTGGCCACACGCATCGCCGGCGTCACCTATGACACCCTGCCGGATGCGGTTCGGCATTGGGCCAAGGTCGCCATCATCGACACCGTCGGCTGCACCCTGGCCGGCGCCGCCGAACCTTGCGCCCGCATCGCCGGCCACGTTGCAACGATCGGCGGGGCTCCAATTGCCGGCGGCGGCCCCTGCGTGATCTTCGGCACCGCCCGACGCGCCGGCCCGATGGACGCCGCCGCGATCAATGGCACCGCCGCCCATGCACTGGATTACGACGATTGCAGCGACACCTTGGGCGGCCACCCCTCGGCCCCGATCCTGCCGGCCTTGTTCGCCCTGGCGGAAACGCTGCCCGCCAACGGACGCGATGTCATCGCCGCCTACGTCGCCGGCTGGGAAACCGAGACCCGCATCGCCCGCGGCGTGAACTTCCATCATTACGAGAAGGGCTGGCATCCGACGGCGACCCTCGGCGTGTTCGGCGCCGCCGCCGCCTGTGCCAGGCTGCTCGGTTTGACCGTGGAGAAAACCGCGCGCGCCCTGGCCCTGGCGGCGACCTTCTCCTCTGGGTTGAAGGCGAATTTCGGCACCATGACGAAACCGCTGCATGTCGGCCAGTCCGCCCGTAATGGGCTGT
>JAYUEJ010000574.1:0-4189 GCA_043739265.1 Rhodopila sp.
CGGGGACGATGTGGCGGATCCCGGGTTTGGACGGAGTGAATTTTACCGCGGATGAACGCCGATACACCCTGATAAGCGCTGATAAGGGCGGATTCCGCGCTTACTTCGGGGTAAGCATGCCGGTGGTCAATCCTTCGCCAGGCGACCACTCGATGGGCAGCCGGCAGTCGTGCGGGCCACTTGTCGCGACATGTGCGGGAATAAGTGGCCCGAACAAGCCGAACCATGACGATGGGGAAATGGCGCATATCTGAAGCGATAATAGGGGGGCGTCGCCGTAAGCAAACATTAAGGCGTGGATGGTAGGCCTTCGCCCGCCGCGACGGCCCGTGTCTGGCCGCTCGGGGTTTTTTTGCAGACAGATGAACGCCGATAAGCGGGATGAACGCCGATGCGGTTGGATCGCGATCCGGGCATAAGGTGGCTTGAGCATTTTCACCCTGACTGGAAACGCTGAGTCAGCCGGGTGCCATGGACCAGCCATGCCAAGGGAAGGTGACGAGGCAAAGTTGTCCTCGATGCCGGCTGGCATTTCATCGCTGTTGTCCGAAGCCGCTCGCGGCTTATCGTTTAACGCAGAGGTCGTGGAGAACGCAGAAAACAGAGCGTTTTCACGGTGACTGGAATCCCGCCGGTCCCCCACTGTCATGGCACGGCTTGTCCGGGCCACCTCTCGCGGCACCTGTGCTGGTATCGGTGGCCTGGACAAGCCCTGCCATGACGACAAGGAGGCGGCTCACCTTTTCCAGTCAGCCTGAAAATGCTCTGATAGTCGGGGTCTGCCGCCAAAACCTCTGAAACCATGCGGGCTCGGCACCGCACACACCGTTGTGCCGGCCGAGACGATACATCGGCTGGTTTTTCCGCGACTTGCATTGGAATTTTTCTCTGCTACCTCTGCGCCTCTGCGGCCTCTGCGTTGAAAGGATCAGCCGAAACACCCGCCAGACTTCGCCCATGAGCGCAGTTTCAGGTTGACCGGAAATCCCGCGATACGATTTTCCGAACCGTCAAAGCATCGAAACCTCCGATTTTCTGTTGCCGGCGTCGTGGGAATCAAAGATGGCACCCGATTCGGAAGGCCCCCGATTCCAGTCAGGGTGAAAATGCTCTATTGTCCGCGATCAACCGAGCAGCCTGTGTCAGGATCGCCAAAAAGGCCTGAAGCTGACCGTCCGAGAGGCGAATGGCCGGTTCATCAGGCCCACAGCCATTCGCCCAGCGAGGGCGCACGATATCCCCCTGATCGGCGTTCATCGGCGTTCATCTGCCTGCAAAAAAAAAGCCACGGATCCAGTCCGTAACGGCCGCCCGGGCAAGCACCGTGCGTCACGCGGACGATCGCCCGTGCGGCCAGGTCCAGCTTGGCCGTTCCAGATCCGGCAAACGCCTAAGCTCGACTTTCGGCATTTTTGCTGGAACGATTTCGCGGCTCCATGCATCGGTTTTTTGGCCGGCCACATTGACCACGGTGTCACCACTCGCCGGGATACGCGTCAATTCCATGACGGCCAAAGTGGCCGCACCCGCTCCGGCTGATCGCCGCCGAGGATAGTCAATGGGACAAGGCAGGGCCGCTCGTGCCGGGACATTGCGGAAAGTCGGGCTAAGGCGTTTCACCCGCACCACGACCGCTATATCGCATCCGCCGCGATGAAGACACTTTGTCTTCCGCCAAAGATTTGGCATGAACAAGATCGTGCCGGGACCCGCGTGACGCCGCTTCCGCCGAGGACAGGAAAGAGAGGGGCGGATGACCGATTTCGGTCGGATCGTATTTGTCGGAAACTGCCAGACCGGCGCCATGTAGCGTCTCTACCAGCGTACCCTGCCGGACGATCGCGCCGGGGTTCCGATTTTCATCGAAAGCTACAACGCCGCGTCCGACGACAGCCGCCGGCTGATCGCGCAGGCGGAAATCGTGGTCTGGCAGGCCACGGAGTTCACCCAGGCGGTCGGCGCCATCGAAACGGATGCGAAGCACTTTTTCGTGCCGATGGTTATTTGTCCGTTCCTATGGCCCTATGCCGGCACCCAACATCCCCGGAACGAGTCATCCGACGCCTTGCCCGGAGGCCCCTATCCGGACGAATTCGGCGATACGTTCCTTAATCAATACGTCGGAACGGATGCGGCGCCGATGGAAACCGCGCAAATTTACGCCGAGCGCGATGTGGCGAAAATAAAGAACGTGGTCCGCATCGCCGAGATCACGTTGAATCAGCAACGACGCCGCGACAAGGCATGCGGCGACTACGATGTTGCCGGCCTGATCGAACGAAGACTGCCTCATGAACCGTTGTTTCGCTCCCGCGGGCATCTCGATCCGCCGATCATGCGGCATATGGCGCAGACTTTGTTCGGTCAGATCGGGGCCGATGCGGCCTTCATGAGTTACCTGGCGACGACACGCTACGACGATCTTGTGCCCTTCAGCCAAATACCAATCCATCCATCCATCGCGGCGCGGTTCGGAATGTCCTACATTGACGATCGGACGCGTTATGAATTCTTTGCCGAAGGGGCTTATACATTTTTGGAGTGGGCCGAACGGTATGTTCGCTATGACTGGAACGAACCCTTTAACCTCGCGATGCATCTCGCTCGGTTGGGCGACATGGCGCGCGCCATTCCGATGTGGGAACGGAGCCTGGAGGTTTCGTTGCGGTCGGTTGGCGGCCGGGTCAATTTGGCCGAAATCATGATGCGCAACGGCATGAGCCAGCGGGCGGTGCGCTGGATCAGAGAGGGACTGGCGCTGGAACCGACCAACGCGACGTATCTGCGGCGCGCCGGTGAAATTCAAAGCGAGGCGGAGTGGCTGATGGGTCGGCAGACAGTCATGGCAGGATCGCCGTAACGGCAGTGCGGATCAGCATGACGTCGGAAGGCTGGAACGCGGCCCTTGATATCAGCCGATCCCGCACATCGCCTGAAGCACCGGTTGCAATCGTTCCGCGATTGCCGCATGGCCGGCGTCGTTTGGGTGGATCTGGTCGTCGCTGAACCGGGCCAGGTAGGTCCCATCGAACACACCGTCCCGGGTCGCGCCGAGGATCGACGTCGTGTCGATGACGGTCGCTCCCGACAGCCGCATCGCCAGGATGTCGTTTCTTAACCGACGCCAAGGACCCAGGACCGAAGCGGTCATCGAATCCCGGTCCCGTGGAAATGGCGTCAGGAAAATCGGAATGGCGCCTCCGGCGGCGATCTCATCGGCGGCCATCAGGAGACGGGCGAAGAAAATCCCGCAGGCCGCGTCATCGGCGGCCACCCCATCGACGGTGTCGTTGTAGGTCCAACCCGGCAAAATGACGAAACCGGGACGCACCGCGGGCAACAGGGTTTGCAAGCGCGGGAAAAAATTTCCGGATCGGGCGCCCCCGGTCGCGCATGTTACATAACCCAGGGGAATTCCGCCGACGGACCGAGCGCCGGCGGATACGGTGGCTTGCAGTGCGAAATTGAGCAATTGGGCTGTGGCCGAGGTTCCGGCGTGGTGACTATCGCCGGTGACGATTCCGGTGACACCCGGATTTCGGGTCAGAAACTGGATGCAGGCCATGGAATTGACGCCCTGGCCGACCGCGGCATGGGCAGGGTCGATCGCTTCCGGTGTCGTCGCGCAGTCGGCATGCCATTTCGCGGTCGCGTAATCGAACCCGTGATGGATCTCCGGCCGGCCGGTGTAGCCGAGGAATCCTGAACTGGCATAGGTGATCGTCTGCCCGTTCGGCAGCGCCATGCGCAGCATCAGGACGCGAACGCCGCCTGGCTCATCGGCCCTGGCAAGCGAACGGACCGGCCGCCAATCGGACCACGTCCAGCGCGGGATATACGTTTCGCCGGCGCCGAGGTCCGGGTCCCGCGGGGCGACATCGATGCCGAATGTATCGTTGTCAAGCGATACGATCGCGGTGGAATCGTTACCTTGATGAACGAACGTCAACGCTGTCCAGGCAGCCGCGCCGGTGGGGTTGACGTAATCGTTCCAGGAATCCGACGGACACGCAGCGAGCCGCGAAATATGATAGGGCGCGTCAGCAACGTTGGGCAACCCGACGCGAACGGCGTAAAAATCATCGGGGCAGCCGACCGCCAGGCATTGAGTATAAGGATTGCCTGGCGGAAGTTCAAACATATCGATGATGGCGGACGGCGCCCAGGTCAGCCGGTGACGTCTCGGTGC
>JAYUEJ010000575.1:0-4188 GCA_043739265.1 Rhodopila sp.
CGTATTTTCTGCTGGCGTGTTGCCATTTTTCTGTAGAGTGGGTGTCAGGCCAAAGATTTTTTTATGCACGGAGACAGCGCGAGGGCCACGAAGGACCACCGAGAAACCGCCGCCTCCGACGCAGTGCCTCCAACGGCGGCATAAAACGGTTCCAGTAGCCCCGCTGCGCCAGTCCACCGCTATCGCCAGTCCAAAATTGCCGTCCGTCAGGTCCCGACGAGCCAGCACAGCGACTCTCCGTGGCGCTTCGTGGTCCTCCGGCTGCCGCCGTGAAAAAAAATGCGGAAAGAATGAACGAACGCGCGATTTGCACGCTCCCCTTGCCCGGGACACCACGCGTGCGACCCCGGGCAAGCGGCGATCGCGCAGCACGTCATGGATAAAGGCTGATTTAGCCCAGTTTAACACCCCTCCAATAATACTCGACCTTAGCAATATCTTGCAGCTAAAAAAATCCTGAGTGGCACTACATTCGCGTCGCTTAGGCTAATTGGGCGCGTTTTCGGCCCCCTTTTCGAATATAGTCGGAGGGTCCAAGCGGCCCGGGAAAATGTTACTGGAGTATATAAATATCAGGGCAATACAAATGATTTTCCAGAATTTGGCAGCCAATTCCGCCGATTTTTCGGAACTGGTTACGGTAAATGTAACAAAAGTGGTAAGGTGGGTTAGACGAACAAGAAGGCTCTTGTGGTGTTATCGGTTGATGCAAGTTGTATATATATATATAATCGCAACGGCATGTGCTGGCCATCAGTTTCCGCGCAGCTGAAAGGGACTTAATCAATCGGACACGATGTTTACACGGAGCAACTGTGAGCTGTTCGGGCGAGGTGAAGCGAGGCCATGGCTCTGCCCTGGACCCGCCAAGGGCATTGCCCTTGGAACCTCTTTTTAAAGCCCGAAATTAAACGGTATTAAAGCAGAATGATATCCCAGGGTTGCGTCCGTTACCCGATTGCCATGAGCCTGCCGCCGTTCCGGCTTTCATGGCAAGCGAAGTAACACAATCTCCATGCCCGGGGGCCTGGACTTGCGGGGCTCAATATTCGAACTGATACGTCAGGCCAACGCTGGCCGCATCCGCGCTGCCGGTGCTGCCGGTCGCCGAACCCGATCCGGAACCCGCGGTTGTCTCCAGCTTCAATCCCTTGCCGATATCGACCTGCACCGTCGCCTGCGTCCCGCCGCCGGACGCACTTTGTTTGGCGCCGAGATAGACACCGCGGGCAATGTATCGCCCCGCTTCAAGCGTCGGACCGCCCGAACTGCTGGACCCAACCGAAAGCCGATCCAGGCCGAACGTATTGCGCAAACTTTCCAGCGGATCGAAGCCGGGGGCCGCGCCGGACAACGACGCCAGCGCCGCCGCGATTTGCGCGAGCTGGAATGGGCTGAGTTTCGCCGTGCTGGTGTTGAACAGCAACTGCGAGAGAATCTCGTCCTGCGGCAGGTCCGGCACGCTCGATAACGTGATCTTGGGATCCTTCGCACTGCCGCTGACCGTCAGGGTCGCGACGATCGCGGCGCTGGTCGAGTTCGCGACGAAATGAACCGAGGGATCGGCGAGGCCGGCGCCGCTGAAATCGATCGACCCTTCGGTGAAGGTCAACGTGGTGCCGACCACGCTGACTGTTCCCCGGCGTAACTGGACGCCGCCATCGGGAATTGGCCGGGACACGGTGCCGCGGATATGGATGGTCCCGCCAAGCTCCGCATCCAGGCCTCGGCCCCGGATAAACACCTGCTGCGGCGCGTTCAGCGTCAGGTTCAGCGTGATCGTCGATGGCGGTTCGGCCTCGGGCGGCGGCGCCACGGGCGCGTTGGCGTTCCGCACCGGAAGCACGGCCACCGAGGCGGGCATTTTGTCCGGTATCCGGATATCCGCGCGCCGCACATGCACCGTGCCGCCAGCCAGGAGGTCGCCTTTCACTTCGCCCCGCACCGTCAGGTCGGCGTCGATCAGCGCGGTGATCAGATCGCTGGACAGCGGGCGGGCATTGTCGGCGGTGAAATGGAGATCGACCGGCATGGCTCCGGCCAGGCTGATCGAGCCGGTCCCGCCCAGCGTGCCGGGGCCGGCTTTGCCCCTGAATTGCGTCAGCCGGATTGCGTCGCCCTGCGCCTGGATCGTGGCTTCCAGGCCAGAGATGTGGGCACCGATCGCATAGTCGGTGATGTCGCCGTTGCGCAGTTCGGCCGAACCGATCACCAGCGGGGCCGCTGTTGTCCCGGTGACGGCGGCGTCCAGCGTCACCGCACCCCGGGCGCGACGGCCCTGTGCGGTCAGCAGCGGGTCAAGCATCGCCAGATCGACGCGACCCTCTGTTTTCAGATCCAGCGCGCCGCCTTGCGACAATGGCGCCGATCCGGTGACCGTGACATGCGACGATCCGGCGGTCAGCCTGGTGTCGATCCGAACGGAGGTCCCCGCCAGGACAACGGCCGCGGTAAGGTTCGCGGGGGGCAGTGCCTGGCCAGGCCCCTGGCGCTGGCGCACGCCGATCGCGGTGAGTTTGACCGTTCCCTCCGGTCGCGCGCCTGTTCCGGTCAGGTGCGCGTCGGCCGCGATCACGCCATCGGCGGCGAACGCCGGATTGACGATGGCGCCGATATCGGCCGGCAGGTTGCGCAACGTGGCGGTCAGATCCAGCGTGCTGCCTGCATGGCCGGACACGGTCAGTTCGGCCTGCCGGAAGCCCAGGCGGAGGCGATCCATCGCCACCCCATCGGCAAAGTTGAATTTGGCTGGGGCGAGGAGTTTCAGCACCTGCTGCTTCCAACTCGCCTCCATCCGAACCAGGGACAGGGTTCGATCACCGGCGTTCAGCGTCCCGGCGGTAGTCAGTTTCGCCGCCCCGCCTGCCACGGCCCCGCCTGCCAACGCCCCGCCTGCCACGGCCCCGCCTGCCAACGCCGGTACGTCGGCGGCGACGGTGACGCCGAGTGCATCGATTGGACCTTTCGCGGTGACGCGGGCCGTTATCCCCCTGGCGGTTCCGGCGGACACGCCATCGGCGGTGAAGATTGCGTCCACGCCCGGATGTCCGGCCGGGTCGGTTATGGTTGCGTTCAGCACCGCTTTGCCGATCGCCGCCGTCCCCGGCACGGCCACGTCGCGCATCGTCAATGTCAGCTTCGCCGCCTTGTCATCCGAATCCAGCGTGGCATTGGCCTGCCCGGCGATGGCGCGCCCCAACAACGGCTCCAGGTCGGCGAGGCGGCCGAGATCGATGTGCAGGCGGCCGGCCGGAATAACCGCGGGCGGTGTCAGGCTAATCGCGCCGCCTGCCTGCAAGGATTTCCAGGATGCCTGGCTGACGGCGACCTTGACGACGCCGTTGGCCTCCTCCGCGGTCAGTGCCAGCGACAGCGGCGCATCGAGCAACGTGCCGCCGGCGGTGATTGCGGCATGCGGTGCGGCGGGCAACCCGGTCGCGTCCACCCTGGCGGAGAGGTGGCCGGAGGAATATCCTTTGGCCGCCAGATCGGCACCGATATCGGCCTGCACGGCGAGGTCGTTCAGCGTGCCGGCGGCGTGGCCCCTGACGTTCAATTTGCCCGACACACTGGGCTGGATGGCACTTAGGTCGGCCAGGGCGACGGTCCAGTTCGCATCGATCGTCTGGTCGGATAAACCGCCATCGGCTGTCACGTCCAACGCCTTGCCGTTTACGATGAGCCGCGACAGCGTGATGTCCTGCCCGTGCAGCGACACCGCCAGATCGATCCGCCCGTCGTCGCCAATCAGCGCCGGGACCGGTGCCAGGCCGCCGGTAATGGCAACGCGCCCCTTCGCGGCGGCCGTGGTCGTGCCGTCTGTTATCTCCGCCTGGATATCGAAATCCGAGTGGCCGCTGAGGTCGGTGCCGCCGGCCGCGGCCAAGGGGGCGAGGTTCGGCAGGAACAGATGCATCTGGACCCGTTGGACGCCCGCGGTTTGCGCGGTCCCGTCGGCGGACACCAGCGGATGTTGCACGGCGAAGGTCACCGGCCGGTCCGGCGCATCCAACCGGACGGACGCCGCCAACGTCACCGGGGCAGCGGCGAAAAGGTCCGGTTTCGGCCCTGGCACATGCAGGTCCTGCACCGTCGCATGCAACGCGACCTGCCCTGAATTGCCGGCAATATCAGCCACCAGGGCGCCGATGCCGACACCGCCGGCGGCCAGCGCGTCGATCTTTATCG
>JAYUEJ010000576.1:0-12537 GCA_043739265.1 Rhodopila sp.
GATGTCGACGACGACCACAAGGTGCGCGACATCGTCCATTACGCCGACGTCGTCCTGCTGCCGCAGATGACGATCAAGGAAGCGGTGGCGATGTTTGAGAACGCCGAAAGCGACGCGCTGGTGGTGGTCGATAGCGCCCGGGAGCGGCATGTCATCGGGCTGTTGACCGAGCAGTATGCGTTGCGCCGGTATAGCGATGAGTTGGACCGGCGGCGGCGGGAGCTGTCGGGGGAGTGAGCGTGGCGCGCATGGCTCCGGATCTTGCCGCGCCGGACATGGGTATCCGTCACGGCCGATGGGTGACTTAGGTTTCGCTCGGCACTCATCGCGTCAGGTTGACCCCGTTCCACCATCGTCATGGCCCGGCTTTTTGGGCCGGGCCATGACGGATTGGGGCAAGACACGTCCCTCCCGGAACGAGATGTGGGCATGCCTGGCGAACGAGCCGAGCCATTACGAAATGAATGATCTGACGGCCGCTTCGCTTATTATTGGGTGTCGCCTTACACTGTCGTCCACGCATGGATGGGGGAACAGCATGGGTCCGCTTGTGACGACCGAATTCCTGGCAGGGGAGCTGGGAAAACCGGACCTGGTGGTGTTTGACGCGACGAAATATTTGCCCAACGAACCCAGGGACGGATCGGCGGAATTCCTGCGGGCGCATATTCCTGGTGCCCGGTATTTCGACATCGACCAGATTGCCGATCCGGATACCGATCTGCCGCATATGGTGCCCTCGCCCGGTCGCTTTGCCAAACTGATGGGCGCGCTGGGTGTCGGCAACGCCTCCAGAATCGTGTTTTATGACCAGAAGGGCCTGGCCTCGGCCGCGCGCGGCTGGTGGCTGATGGGTCTGTTCGGGCACGACAATGCCGCCGTGCTGGATGGCGGTCTGCCGAAATGGCTGAAGGAAGGCCGGCCGGTGCGGGATGGCGAACCGGCGGCCGTCAAGCCCGGCGTGTTCCAGCCGGATTACCGAGCCAGTCAGTTGCGCGGTGTCGGCGACATCCTTCGCAATGTGTTGAGCCGCCAGGAGTTGGTGTTGGATGCCCGCGCCGCCGGGCGGTTCACCGGCGCGGTGCCGGAACCGCGGGCGGGCATGCGCAGCGGCCATATTCCGGGATCGGCCAGCGTGCCGTACACCGACCTGCTGCATGCCGACGGCACCTTCCGTTCGGCCGGCGAGGTGCGCGGACGCTTTGAGGCCGCCGGCGTCGATGGTATGCGGCCATTGGTGACAAGCTGTGGCTCTGGCGTAACGGCGTGCATCCTGACATTGGGGCTACGCATCGCTGGGTTCCCAGAGGGCGCGGTGTATGACGGGTCATGGACGGAATGGGGCGGTCGTTCCGACACGCCGGTCGAGGTGGGTTGAGCATGACTGATCAGAAACGCGGTTTCCGCACCACCCTGTCGCATGTCGGGCGGGGCACCAAACGGGAGCATGGGTTCGTCAACCCGCCGCTGCTGCGTGGGTCCACCGTGCTGGTTCCCACCGTTGCCGAACGTCTGGCCCTGGCCGGCCAGCGGGGCGCACAGGTGCTGACGTACGGCACCGGCGGGTCCGCCACGCATTGGGCGCTGGAGGATGCCATCGCCGCGATCGAGGGCGGCACGCGGTGCTACGTCGTTTCCACCGGGCTGGCGGCGGTGACGACTCCGTTGCTGGCGTGGTTGAAAGCCGGCGATCACATGCTGATGCCGGATCATGTGTATGGGCCGGCGCGCAATTTCGCCTCCGGGATGCTGGCTGGATTCGGTGTAGAAACGACGTACTACACGCCGGAGATTGATGAGGCGGGGATCGCCGCGCTAATGCGGCCGAACACCAGGGTGGTCTATACTGAAAGCCCCGGCAGCCACACGTTTGAGGTGCAGGATGTGCCGGCGATCGCCCGGGCAGCGCATGCCGGCGGGGCGAAGGTGTTCATGGATAACACCTGGGGTATCCATCATTTCCAGCCGTTCACGCATGGGGTGGATGTTTCGATCCAGGCGGCGACGAAGTATCTGGCCGGGCATTCGGATGTGTTGATCGGGTCCATCACCGTGAACGACGATGCGGACTGGCAGATCCTGCACGCCGCCGGGCGGATGCTGGGGCAATATGCCAGTCCCGACGATTGCTGGCTGACACTGCGGGGCATTCGCACCCTGGCGGTGCGCTTGCAGGCGCAGATGGAGTCCGCGATGCAGGTCGCGCACTGGCTGCGGCAACAGCCGGAGGTCGCTCAGGTATTGCATCCCGGGTTGCCGGGGGCGCCGGGGCATGAAATCTGGCGGCGGGATTTTACCGGGGCTTGCAGCCTGTTCGGGATCGAGTTTCAGCGGGCGTTTACCACCGCGGCGACGCACCGGTTTGTTGAGGCGTTGGACCTGTTCGGGATCGGCGCGTCCTGGGGCGGCTATGAAAGTCTGGCGGTGCCGACGACCGGGTTCGTGACTCGGACGGCTGGTAGCGGGCGGTTCGCCGGGCCGGTGGTGCGGATGCATATCGGACTGGAGGATGTGGACGATCTGATCGCCGATCTGCGGCAGGGGTTGGCGGCGATGCGGGCGGCGGACGGCAGGATTGCCTGACGGTGTTTCAACCGCCGGCGTGAATTAGGCGATGCCCAACTATGACCGCATCCGGTATGCGCCATTTCCCCATCGTCATGGTTCGGCTTGTCCGGGCCACCTGTCGCGGCATGTGCGGGACCAGGTGGTTCGGACAAGCCGTGCCATGACGGAATGACGGAAGAGTCGCTGATCGTTGGGCGTCGCCGTGGGCCCCAACTTTCAGCCTGGGACCGTGAGTGCGTTCACAAGCGCCGCCACGTCCTCTGCCGTCGTTTCTCCGTGCGTCACACAGGCTCGGATGACCGCGCGCCCCTCAAAATGCGCCGTCGAAACCCATCCACGTCCGGAGGCGAGAAGGCGGCTGACGATTGATCGGATGTCGCCGGCCGAAGCTGGCGGTTCGATACAAAGCACCCCCAGCGAAGACTGGTTAACGATCCGCCAACCCCGGGCCACAAGCGATTTTTCGAGCAACGCCGCCAGTTCGATCGCCTTTTCCACATGCCGCGCATAGCCCGCCCAACCGGCAACAGCCAGCGACAGAAACAAACGCAGCCCGAGAAACCGCCGCGACCACTGCACCGACGTCATATAGGGGTCGAGATCACGCACGCTGGAGGGCATGTAACCGGCCGATGCCTCGAACGCAGCCGACAGGATCGGGCGATGCCTGGTCAGGAACATGCCGCAGCCCATTGTCGTGGCGAACCATTTATGGGCGTCGATCGTAACGGAATCGGCGCGCTCGATGCCGGCGAGAAGATGGCACAGCCGGTCGGACGCGATCAGCGCGCCGCCCCAGGCTGCATCGACATGGAACCATGCGCCGGCGGCCCGGGACAGAGCGGCACAGTCCGATAGCGGATCGATCATGCCGGCGTTGGTCGTCCCGGCGGTAGCCACGACCATGATTGGTATAGAACCCAGTGCTCGGTCGGCCTCTATCGCCCCGGCCAGGGCATGCGGGTCCATGCGTCCGGCCCCGTCCGTGGCAACCATCCGCACGCCCGAACGGCCAATACCCGTCTGGTGCGCGATCTTGAGCCACGCAAGATGGCTTTCGTTTGAGATGTAGAACACCGGGCGCCCCGAAAACGCCCGGACCCCTTCCATCGCGAAGGCAGGGTTTGCCCGGGTAAGGGCGCAGATCAGGGCAGTATAGTTGGCCTCTGCCCCGCCGGTGGTGAAATGACCGGCTGCCGCATCAGGAAGCCCCGCGCGCCGGATAACCGCCTGGATCACATGCGCCTCAATCTCGACCGCGACCGGAGACGTCGTCCATGTCGCAAGCTGCGGATTGAACGTCGCGGCGATGCGATCCGCCCATTGCGCAGCCGTTGTCGGAGCGGGATTGAAGAGTCCGAAATATCGCGGATGCGTGACATGGACGATACCGTGTTCCATTTGCGCGATCGTCCACGGCAGCAGTGCGTCAATGCGGCAGGGCGTCAGGAAGTCGAATGCGGCAAGCGCGTTGCGAAATTCGACAAGGTCCAGTGTCGGCGTGACGGGGCCAGCGGCAACGCGCTCATGCGCGGCAGACAGTTCGCGGGTCAGGACGTCGTCCCAGTGCCGCCGGTCTTCGCCATTCAGGAAAAGCGGTGATGCAGGGGCGGTCACGATCCGGTCGCGGTGCCGGCCGGGTGCCGAATTTGCCGGCCAGGGATCCCGTCCTGATCGACAGGCATTGTCGCGGTGTCATAAGTCCGCGGTTCGCAAGGAATTTTCTGTTCCAGGAGATAGTCCAGCCAGTTCGCGAAAATCCGGGTTGCCGGTTTGTGCCAGGAATGGGGCAGCATTTTCTGTGTTGGCAGATCGGCGAGCAGATCGATGCCACGGTGCTGAAACGCGCGCTGACGGAACGCGGCCAATGCCGTTTTTGTATCGTTATCAAAATAATCGACCGGCGATTCGGGATACTGATCCTTCTCGCCTGACAGGAATCGGATGACGTCTCGTCGATGTTCGCGCAACAACGCTTCGGGGTCGTATTCCGGGTGGCCTTGCAGGAAAACGAACAGGCTTCGGCGCTGTTTTACGAACAGATCGACGCCGGCCTGAACGGACGTTGAAAGAACGACATAACCAGCCGACCTGAGCCACGCTTCCGGCAGTCCATTATATCGGGAGTGCGGAACGCGCCAGTGCGAGCGTACGCCCGCCAGGATGCGGTGGTCGGCAATTTTGCGGCAGGCAAATATCCCGGAGAGTTTTCCGCCCGGGGCGTGCCGTTCGATGCCATCCATATGCAGGACAGCGGCGTGGGCCGCCAGGCAGGACCAAACCGTGGAAGCGGTGTGATCCTCCGCCCAATCCACGAGTTTTTGCAGGTTGGCCCAATACGGTTCTTGTGTCAGGGCTGTTGCTCGTGGATCGGTTCCGGTAACGATCAAGCCGTCTAACTGGCTTGTCCAAAGCGCGTTTATGGGTTCGTAGTGCTGCCTGAGGTATGACAGCGCCACATCCGCGCGCGCTATCTCCGGCAGGAAAAACGGCCTGATCGAAACCCGCCGGCCAAGAGACGTCGCCGACAGCACCGCCCGGAATTGCCGTTCAGTCGTGCGTATTGCCGCGTCCGGCATATTGTTGACGAAACCGATGACGATGGGATCGGTATCACCCCGGGTCAGCGGTTCATCGAAGGTGCCTGACCCCACTGTCCTAGCCACGCCCTGTCCTGGACGACAGTTCCCACCGCGCGGCTGCCTCCAGAGCCTGATCGAGGTCGGCGATGATATCGTCGATATGTTCGATTCCGATGCTGAGCCGGATCATCTCCGGTTCGACCCCGGCCTTGTGCTGCTCCTCCGCCGACATCTGCCGATGTGTCGTGGAGGCCGGATGGCAGGCCAGGGACTTTGCATCCCCGAGATTGACCAGCCGCTTGATCAAACCGAGCGCGTCGTAGAAGACAGTTCCGGCTTCGAACCCGCCGCTTATGCCGAACGTCATCAGCGAGCATGGCCGTCCGCCCAGATATTTTTGTGCGAGCAGGTAATAGGGACTGTCGGAAAACCCGGCGTAGTTGATCCAGGCCACGCGTGGGTCTTGCCGTAAGAACTCAGCGACACGCCTGGCGTTTTCCACATGACGATCGATCCTGACCGCGACCGTCTCGATCCCCTGGAGCAGGAGGAAAGCGCTGAGCGGTGCCAACACGGCACCCATGGTCCGTTGAAAAACGCTGCGGCACCGCGCGATATACGCTGCTCGGCCAAAATGGCTGGAATAGACCATGTTGTGGTAGGACGCGTCTGGTTCGCTGAACATCGGAAAACGTCTGGTGTGGGCTTCCCAGGGAAAATTGCCGCTGTCCACGATGATGCCGCCGAGCGTGGTTCCGTGGCCGCCCAGGAATTTCGTCAGGGAATGCACGACGATGTCCGCCCCGTAGTCGATCGGACGCAGCAACATCGGCGTGGCAACGGTATTATCGACCAGCAGTGGCACGCCGTGTTTGTGAGCGACAGTCGCGAGCGCTTCGATATCGCAGATATTGCCAGCAGGATTGCCGACGCTTTCGCAGAACACCGCTTTAGTGTGGTCGTCGATCAATTTCTCGATGGCCGCGGGATGATCGGCTTCAGCGAACCGGACCTTGATGCCGAGTGACGGCAGGACATGAGCGAACAGCGTGTGCGTAGTGCCGTAAAGCTGTGGCACAGACACGATATTGCAACCATTTTCGGTCAGGGCCAAAACCGAATAGTTCAGCGCGGCCTGACCTGAACTTACACTCAACGCTTCGATTCCGCCCTCAAGTGCCGCGACGCGCTGTTCAAGCACCGCATTCGTCGGATTGCTGATTCGACTGTATCGATATCCCTCGACCTGCAGATTGAACAGTGCCGCCCCGTGTTCGGCGCTATCGAATGCATAAGCCACCGTCTGATAAATAGGGACGGCGACCGATCGGGTCGTTGGATCGACATCGTACCCGCCGTGGACCGCAATCGTTTCGCGCTGCATTCAATACACCTTTTCCCCCGGCCTTGCGACCGACAACGACGGTTCACTGAATGTCGCGCGGACAGACTTCAGGATCGGCGAGATATGGTGGCGTATTCCGGCGTGCCTCACAACGTGTTCCGGCAACACGACTATGCGACAACAGAAGTAACATAGACGTGTGAATCTGCGCCGTGGGACAGGACCGTGCCTGGACTCCCGTTGACGAACGATTTAATTGCTTGTCATTTATAGTTATGATGGCGGGGATGATTGTCGAAATTCGACGGGAATTTGCTGACAAATCGTCGTAGCCGGACGTTTGTTGCGCCGTAAAATCCATCAATATACTGTATCGATATCAATATAATGCGGCGTGCCGACGGGCTGTCGGCGGCGGGACCTCCGCTTGTGCCGCAGATGCCGTCGTGTGCCTATAGTCCACATCTGTTGACACAAATTGCCGTCAAAATATTTGTGAACACAATTAGATTGCCGACCGTCAACGCCCGGATTTACTCTGCTACGGCGAACAACGGCCGGATCGGCAGGCCGGTTCATTACGGAGTAAAATTTTGTTGGTCTCCGAAATCTATCAATTTACCGGCGTGATTGATTCGATATGCGAATTGCATTGGTCGCGCCTCAAGCCAGGCGAGCTTGAAGATATTGCGATCATGTATTTTTATTTTTCTGTCCTGTTCCGTGAAAATCTCCAAATCGCGCGGACGCTCTATCCGGACGATGAAAAGTTGGCACAACTCGAACAGGATGAATGCAATACGGATAATCTGTCCCCTTGGCCGGGCGTGGCGCATACCGGCGAACGGATGGATCATGACGAATTCATGCGACGCGTCGTGCTGTTATCACCGGTCGATGGTGATCGGCGAAGCGAATTGGATGCAATCGGCCAACCCTATCTGGCCATTATCCGCAAGATGGACCCCGACGCGCGGGCAAGAAGTATTGCCAGTTGCGAAGACCGCGGCCTTGAACGAGTATTTGGAGCGATCCTGACGTCTGAGCATTGGGGAAGCGACTCACTGCGGGCGTTTAAGCATTTTCTGTTGGAACACCTAAGGTTCGATGCCGATCCGGAGCATGGGCACGGGGCGCTGGCTCGGCATCTCAAGCCAAACGACGATGTCCTCCTGACATGGACGGAATTCAGGCGTATTCTCGTCGAAGCGGTTCCTGCCCTGATCGCATGATAGACATTCCGCGACGCGTTCGGTTTAAGAGACCCGCGCAGCCAACCGCACGGGTGTCGCCCGATACGAACCGAGCGTCCGTCCAGGTGGGGCGCCCCCTTCGAGGGTGGTGGCCAGTGGGATGATACGCGGCGTATTTTGCTGGAATGGCGACGATAGCATCCTGCGGTTGACGGTCGCCCCCCAGGCGCTTGCGAGTGCGCCTGGAACAGCATTCAAATGGGCCAGCCTCTGCTCCTCCGGCCACGCGGCGTACACCCGGCGTTGATACTCCAGCCCGATGTCCACGGTGGCTGAGTGATACAACGCCACCGCCTTTGGCCATGAGTTGGTTTTTTCGAAAAGCTGCACCAGGAAACGGGCGCCGTATTCGGCATTGGAGGCCGGATCGAAGGCTGCCTCCATGCTGGCGAATGCGGCCGGATGATAGGTCAGGCTGATCTGCATGCAGCCGACATCGACCGATTTCGTGGCCCTGGCGCGCATCGACACCGCCACCGCCACGGCCTGGGTCTTGTTGTCGTAGAAACTGCCTTGGCCGTCCATGTTGATGGTCCAGGGCCACGGGTTGAACGTGCCCGAGGCCGGTTCCTTGCGCCCGCTTTCCACCCGTGCGATCGCCGCCAGCAAATGCGACGGTATGCCATGCGCCCGTTCGGCGGCGCCGATCGCCTGACGGCACATTTGGCTGGCGGCCGAGGATGGCGCCAAACCAGGGTCGGCCATGGTCCGGCAGGGTGCCAGCAGGGGCAGCAGGACAAACAGGGTGCGCCAGTTCATGCCCCTGCTTTACAGATCAAAGATGAACAAAAGGTTGACGACCCGGTCGCGGGTTGGTTTTCCCTACGATCATGTCCGCCGTGATGCCGGCATCACGCCGCGTTTGGGCGTCGGGCGAACTGGCGCTATAACCGCCGCTTCGACATGCCAAAGGGAAAACGACCATGCTGACCAGGCGCTGGGATAAAGCCAAACTGCCGTCCCGCCATGTGACGGTGGGGCCAACCCGGGCGCCGCATCGCAGTTATTATTATGCGATGGGGCTGACCGAGGATGAGATCAACCAGCCGTTCGTTGGTGTCGCCACCTGCTGGAACGAAGCCGCGCCGTGCAACATCGCGCTGAACCGGCAGGCTCAGTCGGTGAAGAAGGGGGTGAAGGAGGCAGGCGGCACGCCGCGGGAATTCACCACCATTACGGTGACCGACGGCATTGCCATGGGACACCAGGGGATGAAGTCGTCGCTGGTGTCGCGGGACCTGATCGCGGACAGCGTGGAGCTGACGATTCGCGGCCATAGTTATGACGCTCTGGTCGGGCTGGCGGGATGCGACAAGTCGCTGCCGGGCATGATGATGGCGATGGTGCGGCTGAATGTGCCGGCCGTTTTCATGTATGGCGGGTCGATTTTGCCGGGCAAGTTCCAGGGCCGCGACGTTACGGTCGTCGATGTGTTTGAAGCGGTTGGCATGCACGCCACCGGCGCCATGACGGATGAGGAGCTGCATGAGCTGGAATGCGCGGCGTGCCCCTCGGCGGGTGCCTGCGGCGGCCAGTTCACCGCCAACACCATGGCGACGGTGTCGGAGGCGATCGGGCTGGCGCTGCCGGGATCGGCGGGGTCTCCGGCACCGTATCAGGAGCGCGATCGGTTCGCGGTGGACTCCGGCCGGGCGGTGATGAATTTGATCGAGCGGAACATTCGCCCGCGCGACATCGTTACAATGAAGGCGCTGGAGAACGCCGCGGTGGTGGTGGGGGCGACCGGTGGGTCAACCAATGCCGGGCTGCATCTGCCGGCGTTGGCGCATGAAGCGGGGCTGCGGTTCACGATGGACGACGTGGTGGCGATTATGCGCCGCACGCCGTATATCGCCGACCTGAAGCCGGGCGGGAAATACGTCGCGTTCGACGTGCATAATGTCGGCGGGATTCCGGTGATCATCAAGGCGTTGCTGGATGGCGGGCTGCTGCATGGCGATTGCCTGACCGTCACCGGCAAGACGTTGGCGGAGAACCACAAAGACGTCGTGTTCCCGACCGATCAGGACGTGATCTATCCGGTGTCCAAGCCGATTTCCCCGACCGGCGGCGTGGTCGGCCTGAAGGGCAGCCTGGCGCCGGACGGGGCGATCGTGAAGGTCGCCGGCCTGCATGAACTGCGGTTCGAGGGCACCGCGTTGTGCTTCGATTCGGAGGAGGAGGCGTTCGCCGCGGTAGAGGCGCGTGCCTACAAAGCGGGCGACGTGATCGTCATTCGGTACGAAGGGCCAAAGGGCGGGCCTGGCATGCGGGAGATGCTGTCCACCACCAGCGCGATCTATGGCCAGGGCATGGGCGAGCAGGTTGCGCTGCTGACCGATGGCCGGTTTTCGGGTGCGACACGCGGCTTCTGCGTCGGGCATATCGGCCCGGAGGCGGCGGTTGGCGGTCCGATCGCATTGCTGAAGAACGGCGACAAGGTCATCATCGATGCTGAAAAGGGCACCATCGACATGGTGGTGCCGGACGCCGAACTGGCGGCCCGGAAGGCGGCCTGGAAGCCGCGGGCGACGGACTACAACGCCGGGGCGATCTGGAAATACGCGCAACTGGTCGGGCCGGCGCATCTGGGGGCGACGACGCATCCGGGCGGCGCGGCGGAAACCCATTGCTACGCGGACATTTGATTCGATAGCACGTCGAAACCTTTGTTACCTTCCGGCACCCTCGGTTACGGGTGCCGGTGGCATGGTTGGGGCCGCTGTCGTTAAGGAGTTTGCAATGAAGTGGCTTGTTGCCGGTGCGACCATCGTCCTGCTTGGGGTTGGCGGCGCCAGTGCGCAACCGCCGCCACCGAACTATGCCCCGGTACCACCGCCTCGCGCGGAAACGGTGCCGCCCCGGCCCGGTGAGCGTGTCATCTGGCAGCCTGGCCATTGGCACTGGGACGGCTACCGCTACATCTGGATGCGCGGCCAATACGTGCAACGCCGTCCGCATTACCGCCAATACGCCGAAGGCCGCTGGGCCTGGGGGCCGCGCGTCGGCCGTTATGTCTGGGTGCCGGCGCACTGGTAGCGATTGCAACTGGCATTGACGCTGTCCCGTACGCGGGCGGGTTGCGCTTACCTACTTCAGTTCGATCATGACCGGCACATGGTCGGACGGCTGCGTCTGATCGCGCTCATTCCTGTCCGGGTCGGCCGCGATCAACCGTTCCGCCAGCGTCGGTGACAGCAAGGCGTGGTCGATCCGCAGGCCGCTGTCGCGCTGCCAGGCTCCGGCCTGATAATCCCAGAACGTATAGACCGGCCCGTGCGGATGCATCGCCCGAACCGCATCCGTCAGCCCCATCCACAGCATGCGCCGATACCGAGCACGAGTCTCCGGCCTGACCAGCGCATCGGTCGGGGACAGAGCGCCAGGGGCGAAATCCTCATCCGTTGGGGCGACATTGAAGTCACCGGTGATGACGAACGGCCGGTCGGCGTCCAGCAGCGTCTGGGCTCGGTCGGCGAGGCGGTCCATCCAGGCCAGCTTGTAGGCGAACCCCTCGTCGCCGCGGGAATTGCCGTTGGGCAGGTAGATGCCGATCAGGGTGATGTCGTCGATTTCGATCTCTATGTAGCGGGCCTGGGCGTCGTCTTCCGGCAGGCCCGGCAGCGCGCGGTGCACCACGGTGAACGGACGGCGCGCCAGGACGGCGACACCATTATACGATTTTTGCCCGACCGCTTCCGCCGTGTAGCCCAGGCTGTGGAAGGGCAGGGCGGGGAAGGCGTGGGTCTCGCACTTGATCTCTTGCAGGAACAGCACGTCCGGCTGGTTGGCCTCCAGCCATCGCTGCACATGCGGTTCGCGTTGGCGGATCGAATTGACGTTCCAGGTGGCGATCTTCACGTCGGTTCACTCCAATCGAAAGGCAGGCCGGTCTCTGGCAGGCCGGTGTCTTGCCCCAGATCGCGCTTGTGGTCACTGTGCGGCCAAACCTCAAGGACGCGTGAGATATGCCGATCGAACTCTACACCTGGAACACCCCCAACGGCCGCAAGATCAGCGTCGCGTTGGAGGAGATGGGCCTGCCGTACAACGTCCACCCGGTGAATATCTCCAAAAACGAGCAGTTCGCGCCGGATTTCCTGAAGATCAGCCCGAACAATCGTATTCCGGCGATCATCGATCCGGATGGGCCGGACGGCAAACCGATCAGCGTGTTCGAATCGGGTGCGATCCTGATTTATCTCGGCCAGAAGACCAGGCAGTTCTATCCCGCCGACCCGCGCAAGCAGGTGGCGGTGCTGGAGTGGCTGATGTGGCAAATGGGCGGTTTCGGCCCGATGCCGGGTCAGGTGCATCACTTCCTGCAAGTCGAAAACGCCCAGGACCAGCGCTACGGCCTGGAGCGCTATTCGAAAGAAACCGCTCGGCTGTACGGCGTGCTGGATCGCCGGCTGGCGCAGCATGAATATGTCGCCGACGCCATCTCCATCGCCGATTTCGCTATCGTGGGCTGGGCCTGGCGGCATGAGCGGCACAAGATCGATCTGGCGGAATTCCCCAACGTGCAGCGTTGGTATGAAACGATCATGGCGCGGCCGGCGACCATCCGCGGCTTTGAAGTGCCGCTGAGCTAGATTTCGTGTTTGACGTTCAGGGTTCGCATCCCTACAAGTCATGGTGCAAACGCCGTGTCTGGACGAACCGCGCAAGCGGTTGGTTCAGGGATGTGTCCCTGCGGAGGGGTGGCCGAGTGGCTGAAGGCGGCGGTTTGCTAAACCGTTGTACGGGGTCAACCCGTACCGTGAGTTCGAATCTCATCCCCTCCGCC
>JAYUEJ010000577.1:0-4176 GCA_043739265.1 Rhodopila sp.
AAACCGGCGAGTATGCTGTTCAGGCCGGTACCGCCCATGCCCGGCTGATGGAAGTTGTCGCTGATCGTATAGTCGTCAGCCAGTTGCCTGAAGTAAGCCATATCGCCTCGGACGACGTTGTAGAACCCCATCGCCGTGGCGCCTTCACCCGTCGTCGTGTCGTTGAAGCCGCCGGGTTGGGGTTCGCCGTTGCTGCCCGCGCCGACCGTCACCTCCACCCACGGATACAAATCGTTTTGACATCCGCTCGGTTTCACCGGCGTTGCCTTTGACGCATCGCAATCGGCTTGCTGGCGCGCCTGATAATAACGATGGACCGGGCTGGCTGCGTAGGCGTCATACGGCGAAAGTGGGAAGGGGCCGCTGGGCAGCGCGTTCACGTTGCTGATGCGCGTATCGATGGTGTTCGGCACCAGCCCGGTCGCGCCCGTTGTCAACAGGCGCAAATCCTGCGGCAGAAGCCCGTAGTCGGCGCTCGCCGCTTCCTGGATGGTTGCGAACGGAGGCGCCGCCGCATCGTTCGCGAATTGCGCTCCGCCAGCCAATGGCGGCGGCAATGTTTCATAAACCGTTGTCTTGGCCGGTGTGACGCTATAGGTCCCGGTCGCGGTTGCCTTATATTGTGCGGCCTGGCTGAAATTCGGCCCGGGCGTTCCGTCTTCGTTAACGATCCCTTCCGAAAGCATGTTTTCCACATGATCGCCCGACGGCGACGTGTAGGTCCCGAACAGATGGTCGAAGCTTCGATTCTCGCCATAAATAACGATCACATGCTTGACGGGCGTTTTCGTATTCAGGTCATTCGTTCCAGGTAGCGTCGCAGCGAATACCGATGGCGCAATGACCTGGCCCGCCAGGGAAAATAGCGATGAGCACAGTAGAAGCCTGGCTCTGAGGGTCATTGATTGCATTCCTGATCTCCTTCCGTGGCCGTTGAACATCGGCCGGCGCGAGGATGCGCGCGATGCAAGTCGGATGGCTGGCATTTGGATTACAAGCCGAAGACTCACGGGTTTGTGCGGTCGGTGTTTCATGCCGTCATGGTTTTATAAAAAACAATATACCGTGGGGTTGAAATGTAATTCATTGCCGCCCATGTCGTTGCTTTAACGATTTAAAAATGCCGGTCGATGGGAATCAATCCTGGAAACCCTATCGCGGCGGTTCAGCGAATCGAGGCAACCATAACGGCCCGACGGTTGGACCGCCGGGCCTCATCAGGGTTTTGCCGGTTTCTCGGCTCAGCTCGCGTCGTCTAGCGTGCGGCCTGTGCCGTGCCGTCATCGTCGTCGATCGACGATGGCAAATACACTGCGATGCAGCCGCGTAACGGACAGGGGTTGGTCGGGTCCGTGCCGGCGACAGCGGTCGAAGGCACGAATCCGATCGGCACGAAGACATGATGCGAGCGCTTGTCAGCCGCGACCGAATGCGCGGTGGTCGATGTTGGCACGCCGCCGTCGAACGTGTTCGTGTCGGCATCAACCGTCGCCAGGATCGGTGTCACCTTGCCGGCGGTCAGGGTGTTTCGGGCCGCGAGGTAATAATGATGCGTCCCCTTGTCGTACCAAACCTGATCGTTCCCACCCGCCTGGGTGATATTTGCCACCACGTCCCCGTTATCGAGGTTCATGACGATCGATTGGGTGGTGGCGACCGTGTTCGGCGGAACCACGAAAGCACCGAGGCATCCGATCATCGCTTCATTGCGTGGGCCGAGCGTAAGGCCGCCCGGTGTACAGTTCGAAACCGGATAGGTGGCTGTCACCGTCATGGAGATGGGGTCGATCACCGAAATACCGCCCGAGGTGGGATCTTTCGGATCGATTTGCGGCACCGAGACGTAGAACAGGCCCGTCGTCGGCGACCATTGCGGCTGTTCGATGCCGGTATCGGTGGCATTGGGCGCGCCATTCTTGCCGTCGAATACAATCTGTCCCAGAATCTCGTGCGTATCGGTGTTCACCATCGTTACGAACGGCGGGACATTGGCATTGTTCGCGGCTGCCAGGATGTGATCCGCGGAATCGTAGGCCATTTCGTCCACCCGCAGTTTCACGGTGGGATTGGTCGGATCGAGGATCGTTATGGTGTCGGTAACCGCGAACGTGGCGATATCGATCACCTTGAGAGTACTGTCGCCGTCGCCGGCCCAAACCTCCTTGTGCTCGATAATGACGACACCGTCAGGGCCTGATTTACTGTTAACCGCGGCCTTGGTCACCGGATCGAGAAAGACGCCCTTAAAGCCACCAACGCGGCCGATGAACGTGTTGTCGCTGGCATCGAAGAAATCGATCGACGCATTGGTCCGGTCGGCCAGGACATAAAGATCGATCGCCGGGTCCACGAAACTGATATCGAACGCTCCGAGTCCCAGGGGGCCGCCGACATCGATCGTATCGACCAGGACCATATGTTCGTCCGCCCGTGTCTGGCCAGCGTACCCAGCCGCCAGCATCATCGGAACCGCCCACAAGGTTGTGTGTTTGATTTTAATCATTCCTGGAATTCCCCGATTGTTTAGTGTCCGGACAGCGCAGGCGCTCGCAACGCCCAAATTTAGTCATCGGCGAACCGACCAAATTCGCAATTCAAATTAAAAACAGTTAAGTATTAAGAATTTGTTCCATGGTAAAATCATGAGTATCTGATCCCGTCGCCAATCGTGGAAGAGGCGATTTTTCAATAAAAAACCCACATGATTGTCAAAAAATAACTGATAAATAACCAAAAAAATGAAATTAAATTCCGCTATGCTATCGGATATTATCCGCCACGGCATTACTGATTTTCATTAAACCGCCGCGTTCGTGCAACAGGATGTTCACATGTGGCGAGCCGGTCTGAAATTCGGCCGATGCAACGACCACCGCGGCATACCGCGCCGAACCCGCCCCAATGGCGGTGACGGTAATCCGCAACACCTGATCGGCGGTCGGTTGGGATCCGACGGTGTCGTCAGCGACGCCGGCCGCATCGGTCAGTGCCCTTGCGACCACCGGATCGCGGGTTGACAGGTCTGGGTCGCCGTCGGTCAGCACCGTAAGGTGCGGCGCGATCCGCTCGAACAGGTCTGGACTCATGCCAAGCACGTCCTCCAGTTCGTCAACGCTGTGGAACGGCGTGCCCGGCGGACCATAGGCCAGACCCGCCGCCCGATAGTCGGCGGCCTTGGCGCCGCCCCGCCGCGGATTGGCACCCGAGGTGCGCCAGTCAAGGATCGCGGCGGCAAGCCGGTCGGCCGAGGCCGGCGCGCTGCCGACCTGAACGATCAAAGCCCGCAATAGAGGCCCGGATGCGGTATTCAGATTGATCCGGTCGTTTTCATTTTCGATCCGCACCAGAACCAGGGTCTGGCCAACCCGAAGCTCCCGCACCACGCCGTCAGCCCGAAACCGCTTGTCGCGGGCCGCCTGCATCAGGAACACGGCGTTGGCGACCGCTCCGTCGGCTGCCGCCCGCAATACCGCTTCCTGTTTCAGATTGCCCGCCAGTTGCGTGTCGGATCGGCCCGCCGCGACGATTTGCGTCCCCAGCAGTGCCAGAAAGCCGACCGTCCACAGGACGACCAACAGGGCAAATCCCCTCTGACGAACGCTCATGGCCGGGACAACAAGGGGGCCACCACGATATCGGGCCATCGCGGCGCGCCTTCCCCCGCCAATGTCACACGAAACCGGATCAGCGCCGGAAGGTCCGGTTCGCGCCACGCGGAAACCCAGACGCCGGACGGTTGCCAATAGGCGATCCCGAGCCGAACCACGCCGCTGAGGAGTTCCGTCTCTTGCGGCGCCGGCACCGGCGCCAGGGTTTGCGCGTGGTGATAGGGTCGCCACCGCAGGACCAGCCGGTTGCCGGAAACCGCCACACCGGCCTCAATACGAACGGGCATCAACCCTGAACCGGGAACGTGCAGCCGGGTCACGCCGGTCAGCCGGTCCGCCAAACCATCGATAGCAGGGCGCGCCCCGTCATCGCCGGGGGAGAGGTTTTGGACAATGGAACGAAGGCTGCGATCCACCGCTTCCAGGTCGGTCTTGCGGTCGGACAGGCGGATATCCTGCCGCCACGCGGCCAGGCCGAACCGAACCGTCTGGCTCAGGCCCGCCAGCAGAAAACCGAACACCGCCAGCGCGACCACCATCTCCAGCAAGGTGAAGCCAGCCGATTTCC
>JAYUEJ010000578.1:0-4170 GCA_043739265.1 Rhodopila sp.
CCAAACCCTTCGGCACCGAAGGCTGGTTGGATACGTCTCGATCTACTCTCTTCGCTTTGCTCAGCATGATACGCTCCTTGGCGTTCGTTATGCCTCGCAAACAGAATTACGGACAGGCCCATCTTTAGAACAACGTCTGGATCAGGCTGAAGCAAAATGGTGCTCCGACCGCAGTGCATATTGACCAAACCCGAAATCGATCTTCAACCATTGCCGCCCGTTCTACCACGTTGTTTGGCTATTACCCACTATCGTAAGTCCGGCGTTAGTCGATACCCGCTGGTGTATCTATCTTTTGCATCCGATTTGGACTCCCCCGGATACAGTCCGGGCGAAATAGACGAGAGGGTTCATGGTTTGTCGTCCCAAGGCATAACATTCTCGCCGGTCAGCAGGTACACATAGACTTGATGCAGGGCCGACCTGAGGTCAAAGAAGTCGTCCTCCGCCAACGGCGGATACGGGTACGTGCCAAACCTCGATGACGGGTGGCTAGTCTTTATTCTGTCCTCATACCAACCTCCAAAATACTTCCCGGTCTCGATATGCGGATTGAACACACCATCGAGCCAAGCCCCCGCGTCCAAAGCCGAGGGATCGGGATTCCCCTCCCGTTTCAAACGCTCCCGGATCATTTGGAATGATGCCTCCATCGCGACGTGCATGGCCATCACGCCGAATTCGGCGAACTCCCGGTGCAACCAGACCATGTCGCCTCGAAACAACGCACCTAGCCCGCGAATCTCCAACAAGTCTCCGACATCGGTGCCTTCGAGCAGCTTGTCGAACAGATCCGCGTCGAACGGTTCCTGGTGTCTGCTGAACTTAGGTCCACCGAGGAAAGGGGGTAACACGTCACCCATACCCCACCAGTTGTCCTGAAGTGTACCCTTGAGCTTGTCGGCATGCTCACGGACCTTGTTGAGTAGCTCCCCTGTGTTCCAAAATGGTGAGCCCACGCACTCGCAACAAGCCAGCGGCAGATCGATGAAATGTTGCAGCGGGTAGACGTAAATCATGCCTTTGTCGGGATGTACTGACAATGACACGCATGCGTAGAACTGAAGCTCCTCAATCGAGAAAATCTCGATTTCGGAGTGGTACTCGTATGACAATCCATGTTCGGCCTTTGGTCGAACGATGACCGCAGAAAAGGCAATGTCATCCCGCACGATCAGGAGTGACCGCCCCGCGGCCACGTCAACGTCCGGATAACGTCCCATCGGCGACAGCAGCCTGAGACGGAGACACGTTCGCTCCTCCGGCACCTCCGGGCGGCGCACTAACATCCCGTCAACGGACTGCCCCCCGTCAGTCATGTTGATTTGCCGTTTTTTTGGTTCGCCACCCTGGTGGACGCAAGATTCCTGAATGGCGTCATGGGCACGGCATGCTCACGGCTAAAATACTCCAATTCCGGTCCTCCAAGCCAACATTCATGAAGGACTGCACAGTAGTGGGTGGCGGCCCCAGCAGAAATAAGGTCGTGGGACTTCCACGCTCACCGTACTAAACAATCACTGTGCAGCGGTACTACGCCAATAACGGCGGCAACCTAACGCGCGCCTTTGAATTTATGAGGCCCGATAAGGTTTGACGCTATCTGGCCTTCTTTAAGTTTCCGCTTCTCCCTGCTCGCCCCCTACTGACAGGCCAAACACTCCTCATAATCCGTCGCATTCCCAACCATCGCCACCAACGGCAAATCCCCCTGCCGCCGATCGTTCGCCGGCAGTGTCGCCCCCAGCATCATCCCCGTGAACGCCGCCGGCGCCACACCCCTATCGCTGGCGGTGTCCGCCCGAGCGATAGACAAACTCCGGCAGTAGTACAGCGATTTCACGCCCTTCTTCCAGGCCATAAAGTGTATCTGATGCAGATCCCGCTTATGCACATTCGCCGGCAAAAACACATTCACCGACTGACTCTGGCAAATGAACGGCGCCCGATCCGCCGCATGCTCAATAATCCAACGCTGATCCAATTCGAACGCAGTCTTGTAAACCGCCTTCTCCTGCTCGGTCAGGAAATCCAGGTGCTGCACGCTGCCTTTGGTCGTCGTAATCGACGACCACACCTCATCATTATCAAAACCCTTCTCCGCCAGCAGCTTCTGCAGATGCCGGTTGCGCACCGAAAAACTCCCCGACAGCGTCTTTTGGAGAAAAACATTCGCCGCGATCGGCTCAATCCCCGGCGAAGAATTCCCCGCGATGATCGAAATCGACGCCGTCGGCGCGATCGACAATTTGTGCGAAAACCGCTCCATAAACCCGTATTCATGCGCGTCCGGGCAAGCCCCCCGCTCATGCGCCAGCTTCACCGAAGCCTCGTTCGCCTGGGCGCGGATATGCTTGAATATCTTCTTGTTCCAGACCTTCGCGACCACACTCTCCCACGGCACATTCAGCGCCTGCAGAAACGAATGGAACCCCATCACCCCCAGTCCAACCGAACGCTCCCGCATCGCCGCGTATTTCGCCTTCTCCATCCCCGGCGGCGCCCGATCGATGAAATCCTGCAGCACGTTGTCCAGGAACCGCATGATGTCCTCGACAAACGTCGGGTGGTCTTCCCACGCCGACCAGTTCTCCAGGTTCAGGCTGCACAGGCAGCACACCGCGGTGCGATGATTACCCAGGTGATCCTCGCCCGTCGGCAACGTGATCTCGCTGCACAGATTGGAGGTCTTAACCTCCAGCCCCGCCAGCTTGTGATGCTCCGGCCGAGCGTTGTTGACGTGATCGGAGAACACAAGGTACGGCTCCCCGGTCTCAATCCGCGCCGTCAAAATCCGCACCCACAGCGCGCGGGCGGAAATCGACCGCACCACCGACTTGTCCTTCGGCGACAGCAGCGACCACGGCTCATCCGCTTCCACCGCGCGCATGAACGCGTCGGGGATCTGGATGCCGTGATGCAGGTTCGGCGCCTTGCGGTTCGGATCGCCCCCGGTCGGGCGGCGAATCTCGATAAATTCCTCGATCTCCGGGTGCCAGACCGGCAAATACACCGCCGCCGACCCGCGCCGCAGCGACCCCTGCGAAATCGCCAACGTCAAACTGTCCATGACCCGGATGAACGGGATGACGCCGGATGTCTTGCCGACCGCGCCGACCTTTTCCCCGATCGACCGCAAATTACCCCAATACGACCCGATGCCGCCGCCCTTCGACGCCAGCCAGACATTCTCGGTCCACAGCCCCAAAATCCCATCCAGGCTATCGCTCGCCTCATTCAGGAAGCAGGAGATCGGCAGGCCGCGATTGGTGCCGCCATTCGACAGGATCGGCGTCGAGGGCATGAACCACAGCTTGCTCATATAATCGTACAGCCGCTGGGCGTGCGCCTGGTTGTCGCCGTATTGCGAGGCCACACGGGCAAACAGGTCCTGGAAATCCTCGCCCGGCATCAGATACCGGTCGGTCAGGGTCGCCCGCCCAAAGTCCGTCAACAACGCGTCGCGTGACCTATCAAGGCGCACTTGATGGCGACCTGGCATCTGGACTGCATCGAGCACGGCGGACTCCCCTGGCAAAATCATATCGCGAATAACCCTTCTCCTAAGGAAGCTGGATTCGAAGCAAACCATATATGGGCCGATCACGCAGCCGACATACTATATAGAGCGTTTGTGGCCCCATTACCACGCACCGTTCTCGGAAAACCGAACCGTGACTCTAGCGGCTAAACATGTCTCATCCCACCAGACATTTGCCTCTCCGAGACGTTCTCCCCATGTTCCACAGGCTGGGGATAAGATTCAAGCCAATCCGTCGGCGAATCCATCGAATCGCATGAATGTCCGCGCGGCGGTTCGGCTGGTGACCAGGCTGTTTTCCGGCGCGTCGGGGTCGGCGTATCCCAGCGCCATGCCGCAGACGACGGTTTCCTCATCTTCCATGCCCAAAACCGGGCGGATGGCGCGGTGGTAATGCGCCCAGGCGGCCTGGGCACAGGTATCCAGGCCTCGGCCACGCGCGGCGGTCATGACGTTCTGTAGAAACATGCCGTAATCCAGCCATGATCCGGTGGCCAGGCGCCGGTCGATGGTGAACATCAGACCCACCGGCGCGTCGAAGAACTGGAAGTTGCGGCGGTGTTGCGCCTTCATCTTCTCCACCTCGCCCTTGGCGATCCCCAACAGTCCGTAAAGGTCCCATCCCACCG
>JAYUEJ010000579.1:0-12503 GCA_043739265.1 Rhodopila sp.
CGCGTTTGGCCGGTCGGGAAGTGCCTGCGAACGGTCGCGAAAGTCCCGCAACGGCGGCCTAAGGCGGCCATGACGATGGAGAAACGGCATCGGCCTGAAGCGGTTATTGTTCGGCGTCGCCTAATTGCATCACGACCAGCAGATAACCACCTTCTACCGAAACCATTCATCCAGGAGACAGAATGTGATGCGGTCTTTCAACCTATTAACGGCACGGCTCTTGTTACTGTCCGTCGCCGTGTTGACCCAGCCGGCAACGATCGCCGCCAGCAACGCCCAGGTGCCGCAGCCAACGCTTCGGTCCCCTGACCTGCCGGAGGGTGCGCGGCCATCCGACTACCTGCTTGCCGCCCGCAACGCCCTCGCGGCCGGGCGTATGGGTGAAGCGCAGGAGGCGATGGAGATGGCGCAGACGCGGATCCTGGATCGGTCCGTGCCGCTGGGCCAGACCAACGACCCAAGCGGCAACCCGACGGTGCGGCAGATCGCCGAAGCGCGGCAGGCCTTGGCGGCCCGTGATAATACGGCCTGTATGCGGTTGCTGGAAACCGCCATTGGTTCGGCCACCGCCCAAGGGCTGTGAAAACCACTTTTGTAGCGACCGGTCCTCGGCGGTTTCCGTTCCCGCCGAGGACCGATTGAATTCTACCGCCGCCACCAGCCTCGCTTCTTCTCCGCGGGCAGTTCCCCATCCGCGCCGACCAGAATCGGCTTCGCCACCGGTTCGGATACCGGAGACTCGGGGATTGCGACCACCGCCGCCGTATCGTTGGCCGGTTCGGGAGGTTCGATGGAAGCTGTCTCTACCTTGGCCAGCAGTGGTTCGCCTACCGGTTCCGGGGCCGAGGTATTAACGATCGCGGTTTCCGGCCGCGCCACGGCAACCGGTTCCGCGGCCGGGGTTACCGGGGTTTCCGGGGCTGCCACGACCGGCTCAGGCTGCGCTGGCACCTCCTGTCTCGCCGCGTCTGGTTCCGGTGCGGCGCTGTTGACGATCTCGGTTGCCGCCGCGATCCTCGGGGCCGGCATGGCTTCGGCCGCCCGTTCCGCCTGGTCCATCACATCGAAGATGTCGAACGCGCGTCCACCAAACGGATCGGCCGGGGTCGGGCCTGCATAGGCCGGCGCCAAATCAGGTTGTTCGGCACCCGGTTCGGCGAACGGCGACACTTCGCCCTCGTTCTCCCGCCGCCGGCGCCGCCCGCCACGCCGTCCACGCCGGCGATTACGAGGATCGTCATCGGACAGACCCGGCGCCTCGCCAGTTTCGGACGGCGCTTCGCCAGCGGAGGTGCTGGTGTCGGATGCGTCAGCCGCTCCGGCCGGTGCGGCCTCGGTCGCGACCGCGTCGCCGCCTTCAGCGTCCTCACCCGCAGCCTCACCATTGGCCTCATCTGTCGCGCCAGCCTGCGGTTCATCCCGCCGGCCGCCACGCCGCCGCCGCCGCCGCCGCTTCCGCTGCCGTTCGGCTTCGTCGCTATCAACACCAGCCGCATCGGCACCGCCAGGCGCATTGGAACCGCCAGCCGCATCGGCACCGCCAGCCGCATCGGCACGGCGCGGTTCGGCGATATCGGCCTCGATCCCGTTCTCGGTGCCCGCACGCTCCGCATCGTCGTCATCGGATTCGACAGAGGCGGCTTCAACCTCTTCGTCCTCGTCCTCGTCTTCAGTCACCGCAGGCGGCGACATGGAACGCTCCGCCGTCACCACGACCGGCATTTCATCGGCGGAGCGGGTCCGCACCTTCTCGATGCGGAACTGCGGCGCGATCTGCGCGTCGTCAGCGGCGATAATCACCCGCATGGCGTAGCGCAGTTCGATCTCCTGCAGCCGTTCCCGCTTATGATTCAGCAGGTACAAGGCCACCGCCGTAGCGGTATAAACAATAATCTCCGCCGAACGCCGCTTGCCGCCTTCGTCCTCTATGCCGCGCAACACATGGATCGCGGCGTTTTCCGTGCTGCGGACATGGCCGGTGCCGCTGCAATGCGGGCAGGCGATGAAACTGGTTTCCGCCAGCGAGGGACGCAGGCGTTGCCGGCTCATTTCCAGCAGACCAAAGTGACTGATATGGCCGACCTGGATGCGGGCTCGGTCGTTCTTCAGCGCGTCCTTGATCCGGCGTTCGACCATCGCGTTGTGACGCTTGGACTCCATGTCGATGAAGTCGATGACGATCAGCCCGGCCAGATCGCGCAATCGCAACTGGCGCGCGACCTCGTCGGCCGCCTCCAGATTGGTGCGCAGCGCGGTCTCTTCGATGTTCCGTTCGCGGGTGGACCGGCCCGAGTTCACGTCGATCGCGACCAGCGCCTCGGCCTGGTTGATCACCAGATAGCCACCCGACCGCAACTGCACCGTCGGCTGCAACATGCCGTCGAGCTGCGCCTCGACCTGGTTACGGGCGAACAGCGGCTGCCCGCCGTCGCGCCAGAGCTGTACCTTCTTGGCGTGGGTCGGCATCAGCATGCGCATGAAATCATGCGCTGCCCGCCAGCCTTCCTCGCCATCCACCAGGATTTCATCGATGTCGCGCGAATAAACGTCGCGGATCGAGCGCTTGATCAGGCTCGCCTCTTCATAGATCAGCGCCGGCGCCACCGATTTCATGGTGTGTTCGCGGATATCGTCCCACAGCCGCAGCAGGTATTCGCAGTCGCGCTTGATCTCCGGCTTCGGCCGATTGGCCCCCGCGGTGCGCACGATCATGCCCATGCCGCGCGGAATATCCAACTCCGCCATCACCTCTTTCAGTCGGCGGCGATCGGTCGCCGAGGTGATTTTGCGGGAGATCCCTCCACCGCGAGGCGAATTAGGCATCAACACGCCAAACCGTCCGGCGAGCGACAGATAGGTGGTCAGTGCCGCGCCCTTGGTGCCGCGTTCTTCCTTGACCACCTGAATCAGCAGGATTTGCCGGCGGTGGATGACTTCCTGGATTTTGTAGTTGCGCATGAAGCGCGGCGTGCGGCGTTCACGTTGGTCGTCGCCGCTCTCCTGGTCGCCGCCGCCGACGGTTTCCGGCGGCGGCAGCGTTTCAATATGGTCCGCGTTCGGGTCGTAGGCTTCGCTGTCGTCTGTGTCGGACTCATCGGCGATCAAACGCTCGCTCTGGATCGCCAACGGCTGCGCGGCCGGTGTTCCCCCGACCGCCGGCACGTCCTGCGCGTCCCCGGTGGACGCTGTCGCTTCGGCGGCCTCGGCCGCGGGAACGGAAGCGGCCGGTTCGGCAGCGATCAACCGTGGCGTGGACGCGAACGCCCAGGCTTCAGCGACCGGTTCCGGGGCTGTTGCAACGGGCGCCGATGCGCGTCGCGCCGGCGCGACGTCTCGCTGGTCCGAAGCGTGGCTCAGCGCCAGTTCGAGGTCTTCTTCCTCTTCTTCCCGGCGGGCATCCTCGGCCTGCATCTCGATCAGCCGCTGCCGGTCGGCGACGGGAATTTGATAGTAGTCGGGATGGATTTCGCTGAACGCCAGGAAGCCATGGCGATTTCCGCCATATTCTACGAACGCCGCCTGAAGGCTTGGTTCGACCCGGACTATCTTCGCGAGGTAGATGTTCCCTTTGAGTTGCCGTTTCGTCGATGTCTCGACGTCGAAATCTTCAAGTCGGGTACCGTCCAGCACCACGACGCGGGTTTCTTCCGCGTGCGTGGCATCGATCAGCATGCGCTTCGTCATTGAGTCCTGAACTCCGGTAGGCGGCCGTGATGCCGAATCCGGACCTTCTGCGGGTCTCGGTCAGCGAACGGCTTGCAAGGCTTGCGGGAAGGGGCCCGCCCGAAGGTGCCGGAAAACGATGGCGATCGAAACACGCGCCGGCGATGTCGCCCAACAACCCGGGTGCCCGGAAGACGGGTGCCCAGACGGTGGGAGACAGTCCAAATTCGGACAGGCGTGGCGCGACGTGATTCATCAGACCCTGGCGTTCGGATGGCGCGTTCCCCCAGGAAACGCTGCCCCTTGTGAAAGTCGGCACTCGCACTACCCACTCGGCGGACGAATTCCGCGGCGGACAGGCCCCGGCGCGCCACAAGTCCAACATGGCGGGCGCGACGCGGACGGCGATGCGGTCACGGCGGGGCGGATCGTTCCCAATATTCGCCAGCCGGGCTCCGACCAGGCCGATCAAGGGATCACGCGCCGCCGGGGAAGACCAAGGGGATCGCGGTTACCCGCTATCCCCCGGACATCGCCGGAGCATGGTGACCATGACGCAAACCGTCCCCCACCGCAAGCGGATCGTATTGGGGTGCCACGAACGCGCCGTAATCAACATACAAGATGTCAATCCGCATCCAATATGTTAAGAGCAGTCATGGTTTTGATCCCGTCCGTTACGCGTCGCCTGCTGCTACGCCGCTTCACGGCGGGGGCGGCGGTGTTCGGCACCTTCGTACTGCCAGCCGCCCTGTATGATGCGATGGAGCATAACGCGATGGCTGCGAGGCCAGCGCCGCGGCCGCGCCAATCCGGCGGCGCCAAACCACCGGCCCCGCTGGTGATGCTGGACCCCGGCCATGGCGGCAAGGACCCGGGGGCGATCGGCGTAACCGGCACCTACGAAAAGCATGTCGCGCTGGCGGCCGCGCTTGAACTGAAGCGCCAGTTGCTGGCAAGCGGCCGGTATCGCGTTGCACTCACCCGAACCGGCGACGTGTTCGTCCCGCTGGATGAGCGGGTGGCCCGGGCGCAGCAACACGGGGCGGCGCTGTTCGTGTCCATGCACGCGGACGCCTTATCGGATCACTCCGTACGAGGCGCCTCGGTTTACACCCTGGCGCAGACCGCCTCCGACGCGCAGACCGCCGCCCTGGCGCGAACCGAGAACAGCGCCGACCGCTTCGCCGGGCACGCGATCCCGGCAACCTCGCCGGAGGTCGCGCATATCCTCGCCAGCCTGGTGCGGCAGGAAACCAGGGCCGGGTCGGTGCGAATCGCCCGCGACCTGGTGGGCAGCCTGGATCAGGGCCTGCCGATGCTGCAAAATCCCGCTCGGCATGCCGGGTTCGTCGTGCTGAAGGCGGCCGATATCCCCAGCGTGCTGGTGGAGATGGGGTTCATGTCCAACGTCAAGGATGAGGCCGCGCTGAGGAAGCCCGACCATCGCCGAATGGTCGCGCAGGCGATGCAGCGGGCGGTGGATGCATATTTTACCGGCATCGGGCGCGTCGCGGCGATGCCGTGGTCCGAGACCGGATCGGGCTAAAAGCGCGCGGCCCGCCTCCCGGGGCGCCGGTAACAAGGCGAACCGGTAGCGATCTCGTTGCTGGCGATTTTCGGCCAATGCGTTCATATCGCCGCCATGACAGGACCTTTGACCGCTGGCGAACCACTGGCGCCCTCCGATCGCGACCGGCCCGGCCAGCCCGGCTCATCCGAACCGGCCCGTGGCGCCAGGCCGCCCGCAACGCCCCCCAAGCGGCGTGCCGGCGTTGTAATGCGCGGCCTGCGCGGCCTGTTCGGCGCCATCCTGGGCATTCTGCTGCTCGGCGGCGTCGTCGGCGTCGTCGGCGGTTACATGGCGTACCTGCACTTCAGTGCCGACCTGCCGGACGTGGACGGCCTGCGCAACTACCAGCCCCCGGTCATGAGCCGGGTCTATGCCGGCGATTCGCGCCTGCTGGCGGAACTGGCCTCCGAACGGCGGATTTTCGTGCCCATCGGCGCCATACCCGATACCGTCAAACGGGCCTTCATCTCCGCCGAGGATCAGAATTTCTACACCCATCGCGGCATCGACCCACTGGCGATCACCCGGGCCGCGGTGTTCGACCTGTCTCACGCCGGGCAGGGGCGCCGCCCGATCGGGGCCTCCACGATCACCCAGCAGGTTGCCAAGAACATGCTGCTGGACAACCAGATGTCAATTTCCCGCAAGGCGAAGGAAGCGATCCTGGCGATCCGGATCGAGCAAAATCTCAGCAAGGACCGCATCCTGGAGCTGTACCTGAACGAGATCTATCTCGGCCTGGGGTCCTACGGCGTCGCGTCGGCGGCGCAGGCCTACTTCAACAAGCCGCTGGATAAACTCACCATCACCGAGGCGGCCTTCCTCGCCGCGCTGCCCAAGGCGCCGAATAATCTCAACCCGTTCAAATACCCCGATGCCGCCCGGTCGCGCCGTGACTACGTGCTGGACCGGCTGACCGAAGACCACGCGATCACCCAGGCCCAGGCCATTGAGGCCAAGGCCGCGCCGGTCGTGCCTGCGGAATTCCGCCGCCCGGCGCCGATCCCCGGCGCCGACTGGTTCACCGAGGAAGTCCGCCGCCAGCTTCTCGCCCGGTTCGGCCAGGATGCCACGACCCAGGGCGGTCTGGTGGTCCGCACCAGCCTGAATCCGGCGTTGCAGATCGCCGCGGAGAAAACCTTGCGCGACGGGCTGATGGCCTACGATCACAGAATGGGCGGCTGGCGCGGGGCGATGGCTCACCTCACCGTGCCGCCGGCGGATTTTGAGACGAAATGGCCCACCGCGTTGAACGAACAACCCCGCCCGGCCGGCATGTTGCCTGCCTGGAGGCTGGCGATTGTCGCCGCCCTGACCGATGCCGAGGCGAAGGTCGAGTGGCTCAATCCGGCCGCTGAACGCCGAACGGCGGTGCTGGCGTTGCCGGACGTGACCTGGGCCCGCACGATGCGCGACGGTAAGCTGGGACCTACTCCCAGGCGCATGAGCGATATTGTGCAGGTGGGCGACGTGGTGATGATCGAGCCGCCGGCCATCCAACCCGCGCCGCCCTCGGGTCCGGTGCTGCCGGTGAAGGGCAAGGCGCCCCCCGCCCCCCCGCTGCCGCCGCCGGCCAACCGGGCGACGCTGCGCCAAATCCCTCAGGTGCAGGGCGCGCTGGTTTCGCTCGATCCGCGAACCGGGCGCGTGCTGGCCATGGTCGGCGGCTGGAGCTATGAGCAAAGCCAGTTCAACCGAGCCACACAGGCGAATCGGCAGCCTGGCTCCAGCTTCAAGCCGATGGTCTATCTGGCCGCGTTGCAACAAGGCGTGTCCCCGAGTCAGAAATTCCTGGACGCGCCGATCATCGTGGATACGCCGGAGGGTCGCTGGCGGCCGGGCAACTACGAGGGCACTTTCAACGGTCCGACATCACTGCGGGTTGCGCTGGAGGAGTCGTTGAACCTCGTGACCCTGCGCGTGGCGCAGCATGTCGGCATGCAGGCGGTCGCTGATAACGCCATCGCCTTTCATATGGTGGATTCCATGCCGCGGGTGCTGCCGGCCGCCCTTGGCGCGGTGGAAACCACCGTAATGCGAGAGGCTGGGGCCTACGCGTCGATCGCCGCCGGCGGACGCGAGGTGATACCGTCACTGATCGATAGCGTGCAGGATCCCGATGGGCATGTCGTGATGCGCGCATCCGGCCTGAATTGCGCGGACTGTGCCGATCCGTCCAGGCCGCCCACGATCACCGACGCCAGAACCCAGATCGCCGATCCGGCCAGCGTGTTCCAGTTGATCACCATGATGCAGGGGGTGGTGCAGCGTGGCACAGGCATCGCGGCGGGGAAGGGGCTTAACCGGCCGATCGCCGGCAAGACCGGCACTACCCAGGACTTCGCCGATGCGTGGTTCGCCGGATTTACCCCGGACATGATGACCGTGGTGTGGGTCGGCTTCGACAACCCGGCCTCCCTCGGGAACAACCAGACCGGCGGTACGGTCGCGGCCCCGATCTGGCACGACTACATGGCCATCGCCCTGGCCGGGCATCCGCCGCTGGCCTTCCCCATGCCGCAGGGCGTTTCGATGGCGTCCTGGGACACCGGTTCGGGCACCGTCACCGATGCCTTCAAACCCGATCAGGTGCCGGGAGCGTCCGGCCCCGTCGGCGGCGGCCAGGCCAGCGCCACCAGGGCCGACGGATCGCCGGCATCGCCATCCATCGTGCATGGCGGGGTTGATAACAGCATGGGCGGCCTGTATTGACCCGCCCCTCCGACACAGCAGAACGTGCATCATGTCCGCCGAATCAGACGCCCTGAACGAACAGATCAAGCAGTCCGTGGCACTGCTAAGGAGGCATCTTTGACTGGGATGTCGCCGAAGGCCGCCTCGCGGACCTGAACAACCGCGCCGAGGACCCGGCGCTATGGAACGACGCCGCGGGCGCGCAGAAGCTGATGCGGGAGCGCAACCAGATCGCATCGGCGATGGAAGGCGTTTTGAAATTGGAGACCGAAGTCTCCGACGCGTTGGAACTGATCGCAATGGCCGAGGCCGACGCCGACGCGGCGATGGTCGCCGAGGCGATGGGGTCGTTGCGTGCCGCGGCGGAGGAAGCCAAGCGGCGGGAGATTGAAAGCCTGCTGTCCGGCGAGGCCGACGGCAATGATTGCTTTATAGAACTGAACGCCGGCGCCGGCGGCACCGAAGCACAGGACTGGGCGCAGATGCTGATGCGCATGTATATGCGCTGGGCGGAGCAGCACGGATATAAAGTGCAGTTGATGGAAGAGAGTGAGGGCGAGCAGGCCGGCATCAAGTCCGCGACGCTGCAAATCACCGGCCCCAATGCCTACGGTTGGCTGAAGACCGAGGGCGGTGTGCATCGCCTGGTCCGCATCAGCCCGTTCGATGCCAACGCCAGGCGGCAAACGAGTTTCGCTTCGGTGTGGGTGTATCCGGTCGTGGACGATTCGATTGAGATCGAGATCAATGACGCCGATCTGAAAGTCGATACCTATCGCGCGTCGGGCGCTGGCGGGCAGCACGTCAACAAGACGGAAAGTGCCATCCGGATCACGCATGTTCCGTCCGGGATCATCGTCGCCTGCCAGACCGATCGCAGCCAGCACCGCAACCGGGCGACGGCGATGGCGATGCTGAAGGCGCGGATGTACGAGGCTGAACTGCAGCGGCGCGAGGCGATCAGCGCGGCGCAGGAAAGTGCCAAGACCGATATTGGCTGGGGCCACCAGATCCGCAATTACGTGCTGGCACCGTATCAGTTGGTCAAGGACCTGCGCACCGGGGTCGAGACAGGCAATCCCGACGCGGTGCTGGACGGCGATCTGGACACATTCATGGCGGCGGCGTTGGCGCAACGGTCAGGGGCGACGCGGTCCGAGGCGAGTGCCAACGCGCGGTAAGGGTGATGGCGGTCAAAGCTCGCCGGTGCCGACACCGCTGATGGTCCGAATAAGGCCAAGGAACCGGGCCAAAGCCTTGTCAACACCTCGCAGTGTCCTGGCGTCGAGCCGACAAAATCGCGACCCTGACCGGCTTCGTGATATCGTGGAGACTTTATCGACTATAATTTGAGAGGGTTGGTGCGAGCCGTTCTCTGGTTCGGCCGCACCCTGCCCACTCGCCTCGGCGATCCGTTGCGAAGGATGGCAATACTCCGTGACTAAAAACCTGGTTCAGTCGTGCGGGTTGGTGGCAACCATCGACGCGCGCGCGCCGAACACACGAAACCAGGCTGCCAGGCCATCCCGGCCCTTGCGCCACTCGAGATCGGAAAAACGGAAATCGAGAAAGCCGAGCGCGCAGCCGACCGAGATCGTGCCGATATCGACGCGGGTGCCAAAGCCCGGCGCCCATGTCTCGAATTGCGCCAGCGTGGTGTTGATCTTGTCGATCTGGCCGTCGCGCCAGGGGGCGTAGCGCAGCGCCTCCGGACGGACCAATTCTTCGTAGCGGCACAACAACGCGGCATTCAGCAGGCCATCCGCGGCGGATTGTTCCAGCAGTGGCTGCCAGCGTGTCGAGTCGCGCGGGAACAGCTTGCCGCCGCCGCCGAGCTGGTCGAGATACTCGCAGATCACCCGGCTGTCGTACAGCGCCATACCCGCATCGGTCAGCATTGTCGGCACTTGCCCGAGCGGGTTTTCCGCCACGAGGTCGCGGTTGCGGTTGATCGGATGCGCGCCGGCGCGGATGGTTTCGACCCTGTCCGCCAGGCCCAGTTCATGGGCGCACACCAGGACCTTGCGCGCGAACGGGGAGGTTGGAGCATAAAATAGTTTCATTGGTTTTTCCTGTGTCATAGGGCGCCGGCGCCGCGCAGTGCGGCGATCCGGTCTTGGGTGTAGCCGAGTTCGGTCAGCACCGCATCGGTGTCCGTCCCGAATCCGGGGGCGGCCCGTTTTGGCATGGTCTCGCGGGGCAGGCGGAAGGCCGGCGCGGCGATGCGGAAATCCGGCCGATCGGGGTGCCGATAGGTCCAGACGCGGTCCTCGCTGGTGACGAAATCGGAGGTCAGTTCAGCCTGCAAATCTTGCACGGGGGCGGCCGGCACGCTGCCGACGAAATGCGCCAGCCAAGCGGCAGTGCCGCGCGCCATCAGCGCCTCGTTTAGCAGCCAGGGCGCCAAGGAAAGCGGCAAGATACCGTGTTCACTGTCGAACACCGAAGCGTGGCCGGATTCAACCCGTCCCTTTGCGGGCCCGATGCTCATACATCAGCCCTTCTTGGAGTATTGGCGTTTCAACTTTGTTTATTCATCCGATTGCCCTGGTCTGGCAACCTGTCGGTCTTAACACCAAGCGGCGATCCATGCGAGCGGAACCTCGTGACCATGGCCTGGAATATGAAGCGGATGTTCGTCCTGCGACCCGTCTGCGGCGGGTCAAAAGGCGTTCCTGCCTGAACAGAGACCGCTCAGCACAACGGGCAGCACTTTCCGATCCCAATACAGCCCAATTGGCTCGCTCTCGACGATGAGGCCAGCGGCACTGGCAAAATTACGCAGACGAATATCCCGAGTCCGACGGGCTACCAGACGCGGCAGGGTAAATCAGCGTGCCATCGTGCTGCCGGACGGCAGCCGCATTAAGGGTCGCCGGTGCAACCTTGCCTGCTCCCATAATGTGGAAGACTTGCTCCCCGTCGGAAATAAGGTAGTCGGTGATGATCCGCCGGTGACAGCGCCACCACACGGCCTCGGCGCACATGATGGCGCAGACGTGCGTGCGCCCCACTTCGCTCAGTTCAGTCAGCCCGGCGCGGAACGGCGCCGTGGCGGTGTAGTCGGCGTAGTTCCGGAAGCTCAGGTTCTCCCAGTAGGTGTTCCGGGATGGGCTTTGGTCCGTCCGCCGGCCGCGCAGACCGCCAAGCTCTCGGAGGTGCCGATAGCCGATGTGCCAGGCGGCCAAACTCTCGGGCAGCGTGTCGGCATTGAACTGAGGGTTGGTGCGCGATCGGGGGATCGAGCGGACGTCGATGACGAGTTCCGCCCCAGCATGCTGAAGTAAACCGGCAAGCTCAGCTACGGACCGGGTAGAATGGCCGATGGTGAAAAACGTGGATGTCATGGGAAGTATCTGGGGTCGCGATCGCCGGATGTCCGATCTCCGTCCTATCGGGGAGCGAGACCCGGTAGATAATCGCGTTTGTACCGCCCGGCACAGCGGCCAAAAGGCTGTCATCGATGCTGCTTTTTGAGTGCTGGACCTTTGTGCATCGCGATGTGATCTGTTGTGCTGCTCTTGATCTCGTATTGCGGATCGTCTTCGCTGGCGTGATGCGTGTGTCCCTTGTAGTCAACGTTTTTGGTATGCACCTTGATAATTGTGCCGCTGACGTGTCCGGCCTCCGAGTTCCAGGTCACTTGATCTCCGACCTTGAAATCCCTGGCCATGACGATGCGCCTCCGGTTAAGATTTTCTTCCACAACGCCCTGACTCGACGATGGCCTCCATAGGGCCATGGCATGAACGCTACGCCCATTCTTCTAGCCCTGTCCCGAGATTTGTAATCTGCCATTGGCCCGGACGACGCTGTGTCGAACAACCGCATACCAAACGCCTGCGCTCTCGGCAGATGCCGTTTCGTCCGACGAAGGCCGATCCGAAACGGTTCAGCCGCGACTGCCTGGCTAAACTGGCCAGAGGCAACCTGCCGGACACCGCAGGAGCGCTCCCGCTCCGTCAGGCTCATTGATACCGTCCTCACCCTGTAATCCCATACACCGGCGGACATTCCTAAGCCGGACGAGCCTTCCCAAGCACTCGACCAGGGCAATCGGGTGAGCCAGGCAATTCTCGCAGGATGCACCGTTCTGTGCGTTACGACCGGCGGAGGGCGTCGCGCCAGATGGGCGGGATTAGGCCGTATTTTGCAATGAACTTATGAGCGAGCCAACTGGTCTGTATCAGCCTTTATCAATGCACGATCGCCGCCCGGGCGGAGTGACAAGCGTGGTGTCCCGGCCAAGGGGAACGTGCAAAGGGGGAACGTGCAAATCGCGCGTTCGTTCATTCGGTATTCAGGTTTAACACGGAGGCAACCGGAGGACCACGAAGACCACTGAGAGTCGCTGTGCTTGCACTTCGGGACCGGACGACCCGCGATTTTGGATTGGCGATAGCGGTGAATTGGCGCAACGGTGGATTAAAACAGCGGTCCGGGGCTGCCGGAAGCATTTTATGCCGCCGCCGGTCGCGGCACTGCGTCGGAGGCGGCGGTTTCTCAGTGGCCCTTCGCGGCCCTCGCGCTGTCTCCGTGCAAAAAAAATCCTGGCCTGACACCCATTCGACAG
>JAYUEJ010000580.1:0-4169 GCA_043739265.1 Rhodopila sp.
CAGCGGCTTGCCGGCGGCGATCGCTGCCTCGGCCAGCGCCCGGGCCGGCCCTTCCGATCCACCGATCAGTTCCACCACCACATCCACGGCCGGGTCGGAGGCCAGCGCCACAGGGTCTTCGTACCACCGCAGCCCGGTCACCGGAAAGCCGCGATCCTTCGACCGGTCCCGCGCTGAGACCGCGGTTACCGCGACCGGTCGCCCGGCCCGTGCCGTCACGATATCGGCGTTGTCCCGCAGCATTTTCAGGACTCCGCCGCCGACTGTCCCCAGCCCGGCGACGCCGACGGAAAGCGGCCGGGTCATGGCGCGCCCGCCACGGAAAGAGCGGGTTCGGGGGGGGGTGGTTCGGCGACGTTGGATCCGGTCTGCATGAAACCCCTGATGTTACGAACCGCCTGGCGCAACCGGTGGGTGTTCTCCACCAATGCGATGCGGACAAAACCCTCACCGTATTCGCCGAAACCGAGGCCCGGGGCGACCGCCACCTTGGCCCGTTCCAGCAGCAGTTTGGAAAACTCGACGCTGCCGAGATGCGCGTATTTCGGCGGAATCGGCGCCCAGGCGAACATCGAACCCTCGGGGCTGGGCATCTCCCACCCGGCCGAGGCAAGCCCCTTGATCAGCACGTCGCGGCGTTCGCGATACAGGGTGCGCATCTGCTCCACACACTCCTGCGGGCCGGTCAGGGCGGTCGCCGCCGCGACCTGGATCGGCGTGAAGGCGCCATAATCCAGGTAGGATTTCATCCGCGTCAACGCGTTGATCAGGCGCGGATTGCCGGCGGCGAACCCCATCCGCCAGCCCGGCATGGAATAGGTCTTGGACAGGCTGGTGAACTCCACCGCGATGTCCTTGGCCCCCGGCACCTGCAGGATGGACGGCGGCACGTTGGTGCCGAAATAGATTTCCGCGTAGGCCAGATCGGACATGATCCAGATCTCGTGCTTGCGGGCGAAGGCGACGATCTCTTTGTAGAAGTCCAGGTCAGCCAGATAAGCGGTTGGATTTGAAGGAAAGTTTATAATCAATGCGGTCGGCTTCGGAACGGAATGCCGCACCGCGCGATCCAGTGCCCGCAGCATGTCCTCATCCGGTTTGGCGGGAATGCTGCGCACCGCCGCGCCGGCGATGATGAAGCCGAACTGGTGGATCGGGTAGGACGGGTTCGGCACCAGGATGGTGTCGCCGGGGCTGGTGATCGCGGACGCCAGATTGGCGAGGCCTTCCTTGGACCCCAGGGTGGCGACGACCTCGGTCTCCGGGTCCAGGTGGACCTGGAAACGGCGTTCGTAATACGCCGCCAGCGCACGCCGCAGGCCGGGGATGCCCTTGCTGACCGAATAGCGGTGGGATCGTGGATCCTGCACCGTCTCGATCAGCTTGGCGACGATATGCGGCGGAGTCGGGCTGTCGGGATTGCCCATGCCGAGGTCGATAATGTCCTCCCCGGCGCCGCGAGCCTTTGCCTTTGCCGTGTTGACTTCGGCGAAGACGTAGGGCGGCAGACGGCGGATGCGATGGAATTCGCCGGAGAGATCGGAACTCATGACAGGCCTTTCGGAATTCAGGAAAAGACTATGGTAGCAAGTTCAGCGCCGCGCCGCGACCGGACGCTTCGGCGCTGACGCGGATGGAGGTGCCGGGGACGCCGGCCGCTTTCAACGCGACGACGATCGATTGGGCTCGGGACAGACCGAGGTTCAGTGCCGACGATTGGGCGTCCGGATCGCTGGAGGCCGAGTCGCCATAGCCGGTGACGGCGATGGTGCCGTTACCGCGTTTGGCGGCGAAGGCTTTGACCTCGTCGGTGGCCGGTTGCGACAGGGTGGATGCCTTTTCGACGAACACGATCGTCGCTGACGGTCCCGGCGAAGGCGCGGGCATCGGCGTCGGCATGACCGGCGTCGCGGGCGGTGCGCCGGCGGCAGCGGGCCGCGGGGGGGCGGCGGTGGGAAGGGTTGGCTGCGGAGCGGCATCCGCCGTCCCAGGGTCGGCTTTTGCGTCCAACGGTACGCTCTGCACAGCCTTGCGCGGGGCGGCAGACGGGGGTGCCGGCGGTGCGGTGACCGCAGGCATGGAGGCGCTGATGGCCGGCGTCGCCGCCGAACCAGCCGTCTTAGGGGGCGAGGCGATGGTCGGCGCAGGCGGCGGCACGGCGCCTACTCCAAACAGGTTCGGCGATGCGCTGGGCAAGGACGGATCGGCCAATGGCGCCGATTGCGCGGCGTGCTGCGCATTGGTGCGGTCTGCAACCAGCGACTCGGTCAGCTTTTTCAGCGCGTCCTGATCAGCCGGTGCCGGCCTGGCGGGAACGGTCGCGATATTGGGATAAGGCTGATCGGCGCCCGGCGGGTCGGGTCGCTGTTCAGCGATCTTGCCGCCCTGTTCTCGATGCCACCAGTTGACTGGATTGATCGACGACGTGGTTGAACAGCCGGCCACCAGCCAGCCCGCCATCACCAGCATGGCAGAGCACCGTATTGCGGCTTGCCCTGATTTTCCCGCGCAATTAGGTTGCGCGCCAGTTTCGCTACCCACCATATATTGGTTCCGCTCTCCGCTTCCGGTGGCCTGTGTAGCCGCTGATGTCGCCGACGCAAAGGATGTCTCGATGGCTTCGAACGATAAGACCGCGCCAGGCACCCCGCCCCCCACCGCGGTGCCCCCGGAGCCGGCGGGATTCAAGCTGCCCGACCCATCCGTCGTCGGCCGCTCCATGGCCGATATCGCCGAACGGTCGCAGCGGCTGGTGGGTGAATGGCTCAAGCGGCAGTCGCAGGAGGGACAAACCAGCGACCCGCTGAAGATCGGCCGAGCGTTCATGGAGATGACGAGCCGCCTGATGGCCAATCCTGGCCGGATGATGCAGGCGCAACTTGGGTTTTGGCAGGATTATGTGACGCTGTGGCAGAACACCACGCGCCGGATCATGGGGATCAGCAGCGACCCGGTGATCGATCCCGCCAGCACCGATCGCCGCTTCAAGCACGATGCGTGGAAGGAAAACGAGGTTTTCGACTTCATCAAGCAGTCCTACCTGCTGTCCGCGCGCTATGTACAAAATGTCGTTACCCAGGTGGACGGTCTGGACGAGAAGACCGCCCAGAAGGTCGATTTTTATTCTCGCCAGTTCATCGATGCGATGAGCCCGTCGAACTTCCTGATGACCAATCCGGAGGTGCTGCGCAAAACCGCCGAAACCGGCGGCGAGAACCTGCTGAAGGGTTTGAATAACCTGCTGGGCGACCTGGAGCGCGGCAAGGGCAAGCTGCACATCAAGATGACCGATACCGACGCCTTCAAGGTCGGCGAAAACATCGGCGTGTCTCCCGGTAAGGTGGTTTACCAGAACGACCTGATGCAATTGATCCAGTACACGCCGGCGACCGACAAGGTGCTGAAGCGCCCGCTGCTGATCGGGCCGCCCTGGATCAACAAATTCTACATTCTCGATTTGCGCCCGCGGAACAGTTTCGTTCGTTGGGCGGTGTCGCAGGGGCATACGGTGTTCGTCATCTCCTGGGTGAACCCGGACGAGAAACTGGCCGAGAAGGGTTTCGAGGATTACATGAAGGACGGCTACCTCGCCGCGCTGGACGCGATCGAGGCCGCCACCGGGGAACGCGAGGTCAATGCCATCGGGTATTGCCTGGGCGGCACATTGCTGGCCTCCACTTTGGCCTATATGGCCGAAAAGGGCGACGACCGGATCAAGACCGCGACGTTCTTCGTGACCATGATGGACTTCCAGGAAGCCGGCGAACTGGGGGTGTTCATTGATGAGGAACAGCTTCAGGCGCTTGAGGACAAGATGAACAAGCGCGGCTACCTGGACGGCGCCGAGATGGCCAGCACCTTCAACATGCTGCGGGCCAACGACCTGATCTGGTCGTTCGTGGTGAATAACTACCTGATGGGCAACGATCCGTTCCCGTTCGACCTGCTGTACTGGAACGCCGATTCCACGCGCATGCCGGCGCGGATGCACAGTTTCTATCTGCGGAAGATGTATCAGGAGAACCTGCTGTCGAAGCCAAACGGGATCGAGCTGGACGGCGTGCCGATCGACCTGGGAAACATCAAGGTGCCGGCGTATTTCCTCTCGACGCGGGAGGATCATATCGCCCCGTGGAAATCGACCTATCGGGGCACCCAGTTGCTCGGAG
>JAYUEJ010000581.1:0-12482 GCA_043739265.1 Rhodopila sp.
CTTTTGTCATTGTGAGGAGCGCGGTGACGCGGCAACCCCCCGGCTGTTCGCACGGTATTCGGGTCGGCCCGTCGCGGCGCCGTTCGCAATGAAATCGCACGGCGTTCCATGATCACCCTTACGGATATCGAGCAGGCCGCCGAACGCATCGCCGGGCGCGTGGTGCGGACTCCGATGCTACCCTGTCACGCGATTTCGCGCCTGACGGGTGCCGATGTCGTGCTGAAACTGGACAACCTGCAGGTTACCGGTGCGTTCAAGGAACGCGGCGCGGCCAACCGCCTCTCCCTGCTATCCACTGATGAACGCGCCCGCGGCGTGGTCGCCATGTCCGCCGGCAACCACGCCCAGGCGGTCGCCCGCCATGCCGCTCTGCTGGGCATCGCCGCCACCATCGTGATGCCGAAATTCACCCCCTCGACCAAGGTGACCCGCACCGAGTCCTGGGGTGCCACCGTCGTGCTGGTGGGCGAAACCCTGGCCGAGTCGGCGGCGCACGCGCGCGAACTGTCGGCGGCGCAATCGCTGGTCTTCATCCACCCCTATGACGACCTCGGCATCATCGCCGGCCAGGGCACTTTGGCGCTGGAGATGCTCCAGGACGCCCCCGACCTCGATGCCCTGATCATTCCCACCGGCGGCGGCGGCCTGCTGGCTGGCTGCCTTGTCGCGGCCACCGCGATGAAACCCGGCATCGCCGTCTATGGTGCCGAAGTCGAAACCTACGCCGCGATGGCGCAACGACTGGCCGGCCGTACGGTGTCGGTCGGTGGCGCCACCGTCGCCGAGGGCATCGCGGTGCGCGACATTGGCGAAATTCCCTTCGAAATCATTCGCCGCCGGATCACGGGCGTTCTGGTGACCCCCGAACGTGCCATCGAGGAAGCGATCGGATTGTTGGTGGAGGCCGCCAAAACCGTGGCCGAGGGGGCCGGTGCCGCCGGCCTCGCTGCCCTGCTGGCGTATCCCGAACGGTTTCGCGGCAAGAAGGTCGGGGTCGCCATCACCGGCGGCAATATCGATGCCCGCATTCTGTCCAACGTGCTGCTGCGCGACCTGCTGCGCGATGGCCGCCTGCTGCGGCTGCACTTGCAAATCCCCGACCGGCCGGGCGTGCTGGCCGATATCGCCGGCAAGATCGGCGACTCCGGCGGCAACATCATCGAGGTTTCCCACCAGCGCCTGTTCGCATCGTCCTCCGTCCAGGCGGCCGAACTCGAAGTCATGGTGGAGGCCCGCGACAAGGTGCATGCGAATGCGATCGTCGAGGCATTGGAAAAGACCTACAGCGTCCGACAGGTGTGACGACCCCCGCCTTTGTCATCCCCGTCTTTCTCATTGCAAGTTGATGCCGATCGCCGTGGATGCGACAGTCGTGAAGAGCGCGGCGTCGGTTCGGGTTTCATCCAGGGGTGGTGGCCCGCCGCCGGCCGGTATTAACTCGCAACGATAACAACCGGGGGAACGACCATGGACCTGAATCTGCGAGGCCGCACGGCGCTGATCACCGGAGCCTCCAAGGGCATCGGCATCGCCAGCGCCGAATGTCTGGCGGCGGAGGGCGTCAACGTCATCCTGGTATCCCGCACGCAAGCCGATCTGGACGCTGCCAGGGCGCGCATCGCCGGGCGGCACAACGTGACTGTCGAGGTCCATGCGTACGACCTGTCCGACAGCCGCAATGTGGACCGGCTGGCCGAAACGCATCCCGATATCGACATCCTGGTCAACAACGCCGGGGCTATTCCAGGCGGCGACCTGCAGGCGATCACCGAGGATCGCTGGCGCGCCGCCTGGGACCTGAAAGTGTTCGGTTACATCAACATGTGCCGCCGCTTCTATGCCGAAATGAAATCGCGGAACCGGGGCGTCATCATCAACATCCTCGGCATGGCGGGCGAGAAGATGGACCGGACCTACATCGCCGGGTCCACCGGCAATGCCGCGCTGATGGCCTTCACCAAGGCACTGGGCGGATCGGCCGGGGATGATGGGCTGCGGGTCGTCGGTATCAATCCGGGTGCGATCGCCACCGACCGCCTGATCACCTTGATGAAAACCCGGGCGCAGTCGCAGTTCGGCGACGAAAACCGGTGGCAGGAGTTCATGAAACCGCTGCCCATGGGCCGCGCCGGCAAACCGGAGGAGATCGGGGCGATGGTTGCCCTGCTGGCCTCCGACCTGTCGGCTTACACATCGGGGACGATCATCACCATCGACGGCGGCGCGGCCAATCGCGGGCCTATGTTCTGAAGCCGGCCTGCCCTGCCTGGCGATACTCGGCGTTATCCAGCACGCCACTGTCCTGCAGTGACGCGATCAACGGTGCCAGATGATCCTCATACTCCCGCCAGCGGCCCAGACCGCGAGCATTCACGCGCTCTGTTACCTGCGTTCGGCTGGCGGTACGGACACGGCGCCTGACCGCATGAAAATGTTCGCACGCCGGATCATACGGTAAATCCAGGAATTCCAGGACGCGGCGCAGTGTTCCGGGAAAATCCTCGACCCAGTCACGCAGCCGCACGGTCATCATTGGATTTGGCAGCACCGCCCGCCAATGCGCCATCAGCCGGTGATGCTGTCCGATATACCAGCCGAGATCCGACAGATCGTGAGCATAGGCATGCAATCCGTAGAACCGGTAAGTAAAGATCGAAAGGCCGATATCGCGCGGATCACGGTCGCAGGCGATCACCCTGGCACCCGGCAACATCAAGCCCACCAGGCCGAGATGGCGGAAATTACCGGGCATCTTGTCGATGATCCGGCCCGCCGCGGGATCGATCGCGTGAAGCTCCCGCAGGTATTGCGTTGCAGCGGTATCCAGCGCCGGGCGGTCCAACCGGGCGATGCCGGCCACGGCCGCGGCGTTTTCGCTCTGTCCACCGAGTTGGTGGAACATCTGTTTAAGTGCCGGGCGCTCCCCCGCGCCATGGACGGCGTGATGGGCCGACAAAATCTGCTCGATCAGGGTGGTTCCGGAGCGCGGCATGCCGACCACGAAAATCGGCGATTGATCGCGGTTCGCCGCACGCGGCCCCGTGGCGAGCCGTTCCGCGCTGAAGTGGGATATCGTCGCATCAACGAAGTCCGCGTAGTCCTGCCGCGAAAAGGGCTGAAATCCAGCGAGCAACCGATGACCGGCGATCCAGTGCGGGAACGCCCGATCCGGTTGATGCAGGGTCGCCCAAAACTTCGCAATATCGTAATGACCCATGATGCGATGCTCCGGCAGCATCGACGGTGTCTGATCCAGCAGCACCGCCAACCCGTCCACATGGCGCTGACCTTGATCGGGTTCTCCCTCCGCCAGTGACATCAACGCCTGCCGCCAGCGCAGCAGCGGTTCCAACGCGGCCGGCAACGGACCGAGTAGCAGCATCAGTGCCCGGGCTTCCATCGGATGGCCGAGATGGATGTGCGCCAGGATTTGCTGCAGCAGCCAATGCTGGCGCGTCAGCGGATCGGTTGGAAGCGGTCCTTCCAATACTGTCAGTGCCTCGGCTGCCCGATCTTCCCGCAACAGGTCGGCGGCGAGATTGATCCTTGCCGCCGGCGCGTCGCGGTGACGGACCAGCGCGTCTTGCAACACGGCCTCACTGGCCTCGCCGAGGCCGGTCAGCCGCAGAAAGACGCTTAGGTTGGCGGCGGCCGCGTGGTTGTCGGGATCGATGTGCAGTGCCGACCGCATGGCCAGTTTGGCGGCTTCGATGTCGCCACTTTTGTAGCGGGCAACCCCGAGATTGATCCAGGCATCGACGAAATCGGGCGCCAGTATCGTGGCCTGGTGGAAGCAATCCGCCGCGCGATGGGTGTGATCGCCTGCCAGATAGGCGAGACCCAATAGGTAGTGCGGTTGAGGTGTGGCGGATGCTCGCAGCCTGGCCTTGCGGGCGGCTCGGATGGCTCCGCGCACGTCTCCCATACTCAGCAGCGCCGAGGACAGGTTCAACGACGGCGCCGGATCGTCGGGCAGCAGTGCCTGACAGGACTGAAACAGGGAAGCCGCTTCGGCATGCCGCCCCACGGCCTGCAGGACAACGCCATAATGCAGGCGTGACCAAGGATCGTCGGGCGTCAGGGCATGCGCGCGCGCGAGGAGATCCAGTGCCTCCAGCGGCGCACCGAGGCGCAGGCGGCAGAGACCGAGTACGCGCAGTACGATGGCCCGGGGAGAAGCCTGGCTGGCCAGGGGCGCCAGCAATGCCGCCGCGGCCGCGTAATCGCCGGCACGGTAGCTCGCTTCGGCCTTTGGGATGGTGGGATCATCCTGCGCCATGATTTCGTATCAATAAAGCACCGGACTGGGCGATTCAAGTCTTGAGCCGCGGAAATCCTGACCCGCCAAATTTTGGGTCTGTCATGTTACGAAAAGTTAAATTCGTACTGACCGCCGTTGACCCACGACGTTTGGGCCAAGAGCGGTCGGTCTGCGTCCGTCGCGGCAATGGAGGCGACGTCAAAAAAACACGCCGAATTAACTTTCTATTAAAGATTCTCTGATTTGTTGGGGGGCACTGACAAACCGACGATTGGATCGCTTTCCATGAACAGACCGCTTCCACGCCATCTCGACAGGCCTTCACGGCGTTCCTTCGAACAACCGAACCTCTTGCGGTTGCGCGCAGGTATTCTCTCGTCGCCGCCGGTGGGCAGGGCGGCGCGTCTGGCGGTGGCGGCTCAGGTTGGCTTCAGACGGCGGCACCGGCCGCCGATCGCGCTCAAGCGGCGTCGGGCCGGCTGAATTATCCAATTTTCCAACGAATCGTTATTCACCCCTCCAGCAGGACGATCCCGTATGACAACCATCTCCGTGACGGTCTCCAGCGAGGCTGAGTTGAACGCCGCGATCGACGCGGCCGACGGCGCCTCCGCCGGCACCGACTACGCCGTCACCATGACCACTTCGATCATCGAAGCGTCGAACCCTAACGCCTTGAATTTGGCCAGCGGGGTGACGTTCACGCTGGATGGCGGCGGCAATTCGCTGGACGGCAACGGAGCCCATCGGGGTCTGTTCGTGTATGCCGGCACGGTCACGGTACAGAACCTGACCATCCAGAATGCCCTCGCCCATGGCGGGCACGGCACGTCGGATGGCGGCGGCGGGGCGGGTTTGGGCGGCGGTCTGTTCGTCGCGGCCGCTGGCCATGTGACCCTGAACACCGTGAGCTTCGCCACGAATTCAGCCGTCGGCGGCAGTGTTGACCTGGACTACAACCTTCCAAAGGGCGGCGCCGGCGCCGGCGGCCTGGGCACGGACGGTCAGTTTTCGGGAACGGCAGCCGGTGCCGCGGGCGGCCGGTCTGGAGTAGGGCAAGTCCCCAACAGCTTCGGCGCCGGCGGGGCCGGCGGCGATACCTTGGCGAACGGCGGTCCCGCTCACGCCGGCTCGGGCGTGGACGGCGGCTTCGGCGGCGGCGGCGGCGCCGGCGGCAACTATCAGCTTGGCAGTTATACCGGCGTTCCCGCCGGCGCCGGCGTTGGCGGCAACGGCGGTTTCGGCGGCGGCGGTGGTGGCGGCGGCGCGGGGAACGCGGGGCCTGCCGCTGCTGGCGGCAGCGGCGGTTTCGGCGCCGGCAACGGTCAACCGACGAATGGAACCAATGCCATCGGGGGCGGGGGCGGCGGCGGCCTTGGTGCCGGCGGCGACGTTTTCGTCCAGCAGGGCGGCGCCCTGATCATTGAGGGCGGCAGTCTGGGCGCAGGAACGGTGACCGGCGGGACCGGTGGCATCAACGGCCACGCCTTTGGTGATGGAATTTTCCTGCAGGGCACGCAAATGATCACGCTGGCACCAACCGCAGGCCAGACATTGACCATCGACGGCGTTATCGCTGATCAGAGCGGTTCGGGCGGCAGTGCCGGCACGAAAGGCGGTGTCATTATCGACGGCGCCGGCACGGTGGTCCTGAACGCCACCAACACCTTCAACGGCGACCTGATCCTGATGTCCGGCACGCTCGTTGCGGCGGGCAATAATAAGGGGGCAGGCAATGGAACCCTGTCCTTCGTCCGCGGCCATGCCGCGACCCTTGAATTCACCGCTTCGAACGTGCCGGACAACACCATCGCCAATTTCGCGAACGGCGACACCATCATCGTGACCGACCTGCCATTCTTTTCATCCAACACCATCTCGGTCACCAGCGACTTCGTCACCGTGGCCCAACCAGGCGGCGTATCGACCAGATTTTTTCTCCCGGGCGCAGCGAACGACGCGTTCGTTCTTAGCGCCGCGGCCGACGGCGGCACTGCGATCACGCTGGACAACCCCCCGTTGCTTACCGCGGCACTGGCAGCCGATAGCGGCGGATCGTCGGAGGATGGCGTGACCAACAACGCAGCCCTCGCCGGCCTGGCCGACGCCGGCGCGGTCATCACATTCACCGAGGGCGGTGTGGTAATCGGTCAGACCACGGCGGACAGCTCTGGCAACTGGACGTTTGTGCCGACCGTGGCCGATGGGCCGCACACCATCGTTGCCAGCGAGATCGGTTCAAACAGCCTGACCGCCACAGCCAGCGTTACATTCATCCTGGAAACCGCCGCTTTCCCCGCCCCCGCCGCACCGACCCTGGCCATCGCCAGCGACAGCGGCACCGTCGGCGACGAAATCACCAACGTCAGCACGCCCGCCATTACCGGAACCGGCATCGTGGGCGACATCATCACCCTTTATGACGGGCTGGCCGTGCTTGGTTCCGCCGTTGTCGCCGGCGACGGCACCTGGATGGTTACGTCGTCGGCTCTCACCGACGGACTCCACGCCATTACAGCCGTACAAAGCGACGTCTCCGGCAACATCTCTGCCCGATCCGAGCCTCTCGACCTCATCATCGGCACAACGCCGCCGGTCTTGTCCGTGGTGTTGGTGGACAATCCCCATAACGGCAATACGGCCGGCATCACTTACAACCAACTTCTGGACGGCGGCGGCGATCCTTACGCCATCGTGACCGTCAGCGATGACGGGGTCGTCATCGGCACCACCATGGCGGACGCGAACGGCGATTGGCGTTTCAATCTGGCCGCCCTGGGCACCGGCACCCATGTTCTGACCGCCAGCGAGACGGACGTGGCAGGCAACTCCGCCGCGACCGCCCCGGTCCCGCTGACCGTGACCGAAGGGATCAAAGCCGACACGCGCTTCCGGCTGGATACCGGGCATGCCGATTCCGGATTATTCTTCGGGTCCGACTACACCGGGCCGTCCGCCTACCTGAGTGCGCAGTATGGCTATCACGGCACAGAAAATGTGTTCATCATCGCCAACGTCGCAAATACGTTCATGTTTGGCGGCACCTCGGGTCTGGATGTGATTATGGCCATCGCCGGCAGCAACGTACTCGATGCCCGCGGCGGATCGGACTGGATGGTGGGGGCATCCGGGGCGGACGGTGGCACCGATACGTTCTTCGTGGACAATCAGACCGATCAAACGTCGTGGAATACATTGCTCAATTTCCATGTTGGCGACGTGCTTACTATCTGGGACTTCAAGGGCGGACCCGCCAATGAGCATTTCTTCGAAAACCTCGGCGCCGGAGATTCGAAAGGCACCACCCTGATCGCCAGCGATGCCAACCGGGCGGGCGGCACCGATATCGTAACATTCGCCGGGCTTTCCAGCAGTAATTCGCACCTCGTCACCAGCATCGGTTCAAGCGGTGGCCTCGATTACCTTTCTGTCGTCCGCACTGCCTGAGCGACACCGGCGGCTTCTGGTGCTGGGCTTCCGGTGCGACACCTTGCGGCTTGGGCCTTGCCGGTCGCCAGACAATCGATGAGACTCGTCGGCACCGCGGTTCGCCGCGGTGGTCAACGCGCTGCCCGGGTCGGGCCACCGCGCGATCCGCATCCCGATGCTGGAAACGGCGCTGATCCGGGACGCCGCGTCCATGGTGGAAACAGAGTATGGTCGCTGCGACGTGCTGGTGAATTCCGCCGGCTTCACGCGGCTGATCCCGCATCATGACCTGGAAGCCCTGACAGACGAGCTGATCGACGCGATTTTCGCCGCCAATGTGCGCGGGCCGTTCGCGACGATCCGCGCGTTCGCACCGCTGATGAAGCGGTCGGGCGACGCGGTGATCGTGAATATTTCCAGCGTCGCGGCGATCGTCGGGACCGGCGGCAACATCGCTAATGGCAGCTCCAAGTCCGCGCTGGACACCATGGCGTTGTCGCTTGCCCGCATCCTGGGGCCGGAGATCCGCGTGCTGACGATTTCCCCTGCCGCGGTTGACACCGCGTTCGTGCCGGGACGGACCACGGCGATGGTGGAGAAAGTCACCTCGACCACACCGTTGAAGCGCGTTGTGAAGGCGGATGAGGTGGCTCAGGCGGTCATGGCCGCGGTCGTGCACCTGACCTCCACTACCGGCTGGATCATCCCCGTGGATGGCGGCAAGCTGGTGGGCTGAGATTAGCCGGCGGAGATTGGCGGGCGGTTTGGACAATGAGCGAACCCCTGGCATGCTGCCGCCGCCAATGCATGGAGACGACGATGAGTGACTGGGTAAAAGTAGCCGCGAAGGGTGACGTGAAAGAGGGCGCCTGCCTGGGCGTGCGTGTCGGCGACAAGGACATAGCGGTGTATCATCTGCCCGGCGGCGAATTCCACGCGACGGACAACATATGCTCCCACGAATACGCGCTGCTGTCTGACGGCTGGCTGGAAAACGGCTGCATCGAATGCCCACTGCACGCCGCCCAGTTCGACGTGCGCACCGGCAAAGCCATGTCCGCGCCGGCCGATGAAGACATCGCCGTTTATAAAGTGAAGATCGAGGGCGACGACCTGATGGTGCAGATGCCAGGATGAGCACGCGCCCGGATGATCGGGCCGGACGTGACGCGGCGCGCATCATGACCGCCCCCATCGACTGTGATATCCACCCCATCGTCCCCGGGCTGTCCGCGCTGATGCCGTACCTGGACGACCACTGGCGCGAAACCGTCATGCGCCGTGGTATCGAAGACCTGACCACGATCAGTTATCCGACGCGGAACCCGCTCAGTTTCCGGCAGGACTGGCGCGACGACACCGGTCGCACCGCCACCGACGCGGCGACGCTGGGGCGCCAGGGATTGGACCCATTCGGCACGCGGCTGGCGATCCTCAACTGCCTGTATGGGGTGCAGGCGCAGTTCAGTGAGGACCTCGGGCAGGCGATGAGCCGAGCGCTGAACGACTGGATCGTGAAGGAATGGCTGGATCGCGATCCCAGGCTGCGGGCTTCGATCGTCGTGCCGATGCAGAACGTCGAGATGGCGGTGGACGAGATCAATCGCTGCGCCCCCGACCGGCGCTTTGTGCAGGTGATGCTGCTGGTTGGGTCTGAGTCCACGCTCGGGCGGCGGCACAATTGGCCGATCTACGCCGCGGCGGAACGGCATGGGCTGCCGATCGGCATTCATGCGGGCAGCATGTATCGCCATCCGATGACTCCGGTGGGGTGGCCGACTTCGTTTACTGAAGAATACGTCAATCAGGCGACGGCGTTTCAGTCCCAGTTGACCAGCCTGATCGCCGAAGGGGTGTTTGCGAAGTTCCCGGCGCTGACCGTGGTGCTGATGGAATCCGGGGTATCCTGGTTGCCGGCCTATCTGTGGCGGCTGACGAAATTCTGGAAGGGCTTGCGGAGTGAAATACCGTGGGTGTCCGATCCGCCGGGGTCCATCGTGCGCGACCGGGTGCGACTGACGTTGCAGCCGTTCGATGCGCCCCCCGACCCGGCTTCGGTGATGCGGCTGATCGAGCATATCGGGTCGGATGAGATGCTGCTGTTTTCCACCGACTACCCGCATTACCAATTCGATGGCGAGAACCCGATCCCCGAGGGGATGGACAAAGGCCTCGCGCAGAAGATTATGGTGGATAATCCGCTGCGGACGTATAGTCGGCTGACAGACAAGGAGACCGCGCCATGAATGTGGACGTCCTCAATCGTTCGGGAATCCAGACCGCTTCTGCATCGAAGCTGGCGATTGCCGATTGCGATATTCATCCTCGGCCGGCCGGCGTGGGTATCGGGGGAATTAGCAAGTCGCTTTACCCGTATTTGTCTCAACGCTGGGTGGATCATGTCGAAGAGTTCGGCCTGCAGTACCGGCAGGCGTGGGAGAAGGGGTCGGCGTATCCGAAAGGCCAGCCTCAGGCTTGTCGGCGGGATGCGTTTTTGCCGGATGGGCGGTCTCCGGGCAGTGATTTGGGATTCATGGCGGCGCAACATTTGGACCCGAACAATGTGTCGCTGGGCATTCTGAACCCGCTGACCAGTGGGCAGGGGGCGACGAACCCGCTGCTGTCGGCGGCGATTACGCATGCGACGAATGAGTGGCAGAAGGCCGAGTGGACGTCCCGTGACAAGCGCCTGCGTGGGTCGGTGGTGGTGCCGTATGAAGATGCCGCCGCGTCGGTGAAGGAGATCGAGCTGCGGGCTGGGGATACCGATTTCGCGCAGGTTTTGCTGTTGTCACGCACCGCCGAACCGCTGGGGCAGCGCCGGTATTGGCCGATTTATGAGGCGGCGGCGGCGGCGGATTTGGCCGTTGGCATCCATGCGTTTGGCAATGGCGGCTGGGCGAATACGGCGGGCGGCTGGGGTAGTTATTACATTGAGGAAATGGTCGGGCATGCGCAGGCGCAGCAGGCGCTGCTGGTTAGTATGATCCTGGAGGGTGTGTTCGAACAGTTCCCGATGTTGCGCGTTGTGCTGGTCGAGGGTGGGTTGGCCTGGGCGGCGGCGTTGGGTTGGCGGATGGACCGGCAGTGGAAGAAACTGAAGCGGGAACTGCCGCATTTGAAGCGAGCGCCGTCGGAATATATTCGGACGAATGTCTGGTTCACGACGCAGCCGATCGAGGAGCCGGAGTCTCGGTCTCAGTTGGCGGAGGCCATTGAGTGGATTGGGTGGGACCGGGTGCTGTTCGCGACCGATTATCCGCATTGGGATTTCGACGATCCGGCGCAGGCGCTGCCGATCAAGCTGACGGAGGCGCAGCGGCAGGCGGTGTTTATGGATAATGCGAAGGCGGTTTACCGGCAGGGGTGACAACGCGATCATGTGTGGCTCCGGCGACGAAACCGAACCGAGTGACCCATAGCCGGTGCAAATTGCCTAATAAAGCGTTAGAAAAAGAGGGTAAAAAATCCCCACCCCACAACCGCGTCTTTACCTGCGGGCATCGCCGAAACACCTCGCGTGCCGTGATGCTTTTGATCACCTGGACAATTTTCTTAACGGAATACATCGGCACGGACTGAACCAAAAAATGGAGGTGATCCTTATCTGTGCCAATCTCAAGAAACTTGATCTTGTAACGTGCCTCTATGTCCAGGCAGATATTCCGTAGAACCTGATCCACCTCAGGGTCGATAACCGCACGGCGGTACTTCGCGGGAAACACGAGATGATACAGCAAGACCGTAACATTGTGGCTTTTATGGATATAGCTGCTCATGCCCCATCGTAAGAGCGCAGCAAGCTGCGGGGAATATGTCCCGAAAGTGAATTCAATGCTCAGGTCCACTCGGGAATCGCCGGAACGGCCAGACGTTCAACCTCGGGCAGATCAAAGCCGAAATGCTGCCGCAGCAGGCCACGCAGAGCGGTGCGATCCTCCAATTCCGTAGCCGTTGGCTCAGCATCCCCGCGAAGCAGCGTCACTTTCCGGTTCATGACATTGACGCGCCCCTCGGGTGTGACCGCGCTCAGGAAGATCCAGTTCACGAATGGAGATTTCGGGTGAGTGGCGATATAGTGGTTGAACACTTCGAAGTCCAAAGGGTTCTCGACTTCCAGCGTGGACGCCCAGCCGGCCACGGGCTGCCTGTCCTCCCGCGTGACGTGAAGTACCCAGAAGTTGCCGTCGCGCTGCATCCAGTGCGTTGCCTGACCCGCGGACTGATCCACCAGCGGCACCGGAAAGCGGGGTGCGAATGGACCAAAGCCGGGATCGGCAACATAGGTCGCTCCCCCGACCGCCACGGTCATGAACATGTGGTCCCGCTTCGCCTCGGCCAATGGTCCAAGCAAAACGACCCGCGCGGCATGACGGGCGACCTGAAAACCGAGCGCTTCAAGCACGGCGGCGAACAGGGCGGCGTGCTCGAAACAATAACCGCCGCGTCGGGCACCGACGATCTTATCCTGAAGACCTCCAAGGTCGAGACGCACGGTTCGGCCGAGCAGCACGTCCAGGTTTTCAAACGGGATATGCGCCGTATGGGCCTTAATCAGTCTCCGCCAATGTCTCAAGCGTCGGGTCGCGGCCACCGGACCAACGAATGCGCTGGAAATAGGCGTCGAGGTCAACGGTAGCGGCCACGGCATTTCCCTCCGGTCGATAGTGGTCCAATACTATGTGACATCCATAAGCGCGAAAAGGCCGCTGCCAGCTTGCCTCAACGACATTTCTATCGGCGAGGAAGGTCCGCTTCCCACCAGGAGCGGTCCCCACACCCCGTGCGT
>JAYUEJ010000582.1:0-4160 GCA_043739265.1 Rhodopila sp.
CTCAAGCCCGGTCTCGGCAAGATCGGCGTCCTCGCCGCCATCGAAGGCCCCGGTGAACTGGGCACGCTGGAAATCCTCGGCCGCCAGGTCGGCATGCACGTCGCCGCCACGCGTCCCGAAGCGCTCGACATCGACGCCGTCGATCCGGCCGCCCTGGAGCGGGAGCGTGCGGTACTCACCGAACAGGCCCGCGCCTCCGGCAAGCCCGACAACATCATCGAGAAGATGGTCGATGGCCGCGTCCGCAAGTACTATGAGGAAGTGGTGCTGCTGGAACAGGTTTGGGTCCACGACGGCGAAAGCCGCGTGCGGGCGGTCGTCAAGAAGGCCGGCGTCTCCCTGATCGCGTTCGAACGCTTCGCTCTCGGCGAAGGCATCGAAAAGCCGAAGGACGACTTCGCCGCCGAGGTCGCCGCCACAGCCGGGCTGTAAACGCGGTTTCGTCAACCTCCATTCGTCAGGCCCGCTCCAGCAGGCCTTCAGGTATAAACGGGGTAACCCAGACTTGTTTACAGCGGGCGGTAACACTAGGGTGCCGCCCGTTCTTCATGACCGACAGGGAGTCGCATGACACAGCCCGCCATCTACAAGCGTGTTCTGCTGAAACTGTCGGGCGAAGCCCTCATGGGCCGCCGCGAGTTCGGCCTGGACAACGACATGCTCGGGGCCATCGCCAAGGACATCAAGGCGGTCGTGGCCATGCGCGTGGAGGTCTGCGTCGTCATCGGCGGCGGCAACATCTTCCGCGGAGTCTCCGGGGCGGCATCGGGCATGGATCGCGCCCAGGCCGACTACATGGGTATGCTGGCCACCGTCATGAACGCACTGGCCATCCAATCCGCGCTCGAAAAGCACGACGTTCCCACCCGGGTCCAGTCGGCCATCCCGATGGCCACGGTCTGCGAACCCTATATTCGGCGCCGAGCCGAGCGGCATATGGAAAAGGGCAGGGTCGTCGTGTTCGCCGCCGGGACCGGCAACCCGTTCTTCACCACCGACACCGCCGCCGCGCTGCGCGCCAACGAAATGAAGTGCGACGCGTTGCTCAAGGGCACCCAGGTGGATGGCGTTTATTCCGCCGATCCGCGCAAGGTGCCCGGCGCCACGCGCTACCAGCAACTGACCTATCACAACGTCCTCGCCAATGACCTCGGTGTGATGGACGCCGCCGCGATCAGCCTGGCGCGGGAAAATCGCCTGCCCATCATCGTCTTCAACATCCACGCGCCGGGTGCCTTCGCCCAGGTCATGCGCGGCGAGGGCGCCTTCACCAAAATCATCGAACAGTCGTAATGAAGGTAGGAGGCACATCATGGCCACGGCCGACCTGAACATCCTGAAGCAAGACCTGACCCGCCGCATGGACGGCGCCCTGGAAACCCTGCGCCGTGAATTTGCCGGCCTGCGTACCGGACGCGCCCATCCCGGACTGCTGGAGCCGGTAAGGGTCGTCGCCTACGGCACTGAAATGCCACTGAATCAGGTCGGCACCGTCGGCACGCCGGAACCCCGCATGCTGACCGTCCAGGTCTGGGACAAAACAATGGTGATGGCGGTCGAAAAAGCCATCCGCGACTCTGGCCTCGGCCTCAACCCAGCCTCCGACGGCATGATCATCCGCGTGCCGATCCCCCAACTCACCACCGAACGCCGCAACGATCTGGTGAAAATGGCGCATAAATACGCCGAAGGCGCCAAAATCTCGGTGCGTGGCGTCCGCCGCGACGGCATGGAACAGATCAAGGGCTACGAGAAAAAGCACGAGATCGGTGAGGATTTGGCCAAGAATTGGTCCGAGGACGTGCAGAAACTCACCGACCAATTCATTAAAAAGGTGGACGAAGCGGTCACGGACAAGGAAAAGGACATCAGGCAGGTCTGAACTGGGTCAAGGCACACGGTGCCTCTAACGACCCAGCGTGCAGCACCTTTCCAGCCTGGGGCTTCGTGTCGGAGGACGAGTTGTCAACAGCCATCGCGGCGTTTCCCGTCGCCGCCGTCGCCGCACCATCGGACGCCCATAATACCGCCGAGGCTGCCGTTCACGGCGTCCCGCGCCATGTCGCCATCATTATGGACGGCAATGGCCGATGGGCGAAATCACGCGGCCTGCCGCGCATCGCCGGCCATCGGGAAGGCTCCCGCGCCGTGCGCCGCACCATTGAAGCCGCCATCCAATCCGGCGTGTCCTGGCTGACCATCTACGCATTCAGCAGTGAAAACTGGCGCCGCCCCGCCGGTGAAATCCTCGACCTGACCGGCCTGCTGCGCCGCTATTTGCGGTCGGAGGTGGCTGAACTGAAGCAATCCGGTGTCCGCCTTCGCTTCATCGGCGACCGCGCCCGGTTCGACACCGATATCCAAAACGACCTGGAAGCGGCGGAGCGCGATACCGCCGCGAATTCCCGCCTCAACCTGACGATCGCGCTGTCCTACGGCGCGCGGGCGGAAATCGCCGCCGCCGCACGCGCCGCTCTCGCCGCGGTCGGCGCCGGATCGCTGGAAGCCGCCGATCTCAGCGAAGACGCGTTCGCCAGCTTCCTCGCCACCGCCGGCATGCCCGATCCCGACCTGATCATCCGCACCTCGGGCGAACAGCGGCTGTCCAATTTTCTGCTCTGGCAGGCCGCTTACGCCGAACTGGTGTTTCTCGACGTATTATGGCCGGACTTCGACCAGGCCCACTTCACCGCGGCGCTGCAGGAGTTCTCAGGGCGGGAACGGCGATTTGGCGCCCGCAAGGACTGACCCGCCGCCGGTGCGCTCCCGCCGTTGGGGCGACCTGAGACTGAGAATTCTGTCGGCCGCCGTCCTGGCGCCGCTCGCCCTCATTTGCATCTGGATCGGCGGCGTGCCGTTCGCCGGTTTGATCGCCCTGGTCGCCGCCGGGCTGGCCTACGAATGGCTGGGTTTGTGCCGCCAGCGATCGTCGATCGCCGCGATCGCGCTGTTCGCCGCCCTGCCGCTGGCCGTCATACTGGCCGCGTCAGACCACAACCCCGCCAGCCTGCTGCTGCTGGCCGTGTCAGCCGTGGCCGCCACGATCCTCGTGCATGGCCTCTCGCCCTCTCGGCCGCTCGCGTTCGGCATTCCCTATCTCGGTCTGGGCGCCGTGGCACTGGTTTGGTTGCGCCAACCGCCGGCAAGTGGTGGCGTCAATGTGATCGTTTTGCTGCTGATTGTCTGGGCGAGCGACATCGGTGCCTACATGGTGGGAAGAGCCGTTGGCGGCCCGCGCATGGCGCCATTGATTTCGCCGGGCAAGACGTGGTCCGGCGCGTTTGGCGGCCTCGCCGGGGCGGCGGCGGTCGGGCTCGCCGCCGCCGCGATCCTGGCGACCGAACCGGTCTCCTGGCGTCCGGTCGCCTTCGCGATCCTGATCGGTCTGATCAGCCAGGCGGGCGATCTGTTCGAAAGCCTGCTGAAACGCCACTTCGGCGTAAAGGATTCCGGCGCCTTGATCCCGGGTCACGGCGGCCTTCTGGACCGGCTGGATGCAGTGCTGGTCGCGGCCCCGGCGGCGGCACTACTGGCGCTGGTACTCGGACGTGGAGTAGTGCTGTGGAAATGAAGCTCGCTCCCCCGCCTTCGACCCGTTCCGGCTCAGCGCGTTCCGTTACAATTCTCGGCAGCACGGGCAGCGTCGGAACCCAAACCATCGAACTGCTGACCGCCGATCCGGACAGCTTTCGCGTCCGTGCGCTGGTCGCCGGCCGCAACGCCGCTTTGCTGGCCGAACAGGCGATCGCCCTAAGCGCCGAAATCGCCGTGGTCGCCGATCCTGCGTCCTATGCCGCTTTGCGCGATGCGCTTGCCGGCACCGGGATACAGACCGCCGCCGGCGCTGACGCGGTCATTCAGGCCGCCGCGATGGAAGCCGATTGGACCATGGCCGCGATCACCGGTGCCGCCGGCCTGGCCCCCACGCTCGCCGCCATCCGCCGCGGCGCCTATGTCGGCCTGGCCAACAAGGAAGCGTTGGTCTCCGCCGGCGACGTCATGCTCCGTGCGGTGAAACAAGCCGGAGCCACCCTGTTACCGGTAGATTCCGAACACAACGCGATCTTCCAGTCGCTCGCCGACGGCAATCGCGGCGCGGTGGAGAAAATCGTGCTGACCGCCTCGGGCGGCCCGTTCCGCACCAGCAGCCTCGATGACAT
>JAYUEJ010000583.1:0-12456 GCA_043739265.1 Rhodopila sp.
GGGATGTCGCGGACGGCAAGCACGCGCACCGACAGCTTCACCACGGCTCGCATGGGATTTGGCTGCCCTGGCGTCGGGTTGATCCCGTACAGCGCGGCGCCCGCGCGAGCCAAATCGGACGCGTAGTCCGGCCCCAGGAAGATGCCGGAGGAATTCGCCAGACTGCCAGGCAGGGGTGGCAGCATGGCCCGCGCCGCCGTGAAACGCCCAAGCTGAAGCTGATTGATCGGGTCGTCCGGCACCTCCGAGGCCACCAGATGCGACATGACGTAGCGGATCGTCAGACGGTCCAGCCGAACACGATCCTGCGCCAGCAACGCCAGCGCCGGCGCATCCAGCCCGAGGCGGGACATGCCGGTATCGACATGCAGGATTGCTGGGCCACCCTGCCACCGGTCGATTTCCTCCAACGACCCGAGGACCGGGGTTAGATCGTGCGCGACATAGGCGTCCTCGGTGCCGGGGATCAGGCCGCTCAGCACCGCGAGCATCGCGTTCGGGACAAGGTCGCGGACGGCCAGAGCCTCTTGCAGATAGGCCACGAAAAAATGGCGGCAACCGGCTTCATACAGTGCGGTGGCAATGTGCGGCGCGCCCAGACCGTAGCCGTCGGCCTTGATCACGCCCGCCACCGGGCCAGATGGGTGCCGGACCTGTAACGCTCGCCAGTTGGCGGCGATGGCAGCCAGATCGATTTCCAGGACCGCCTGGGCGGTTTCAGTGGACATAATTCAGACCGATCCGCGATAGGACTGCCAATTTGGGATGACGGGCGATGAACGGAGATATCTGGCCAGCCTTGTCCGTCGTCCTCATCCTCGACTTCTATCAGTCGGGATATTCGGAATGCACAAGGTCGATGTCGCCGAACCGCGTAAACTCGCCCTCGAACAACAACGGAATCGTCCCGGTGGGACCATGGCGCTGCTTGGCAATGATCAGGTCGGCCCGGTTGTGCGCCTTTTCCATCCGCTGCTGCCATTCGGTCAACGACGCCTGGAACTTGTCGCCGCTTCCCTCGAAGCCAACCTCCTTCGGTTCCTTCTGTTGCAGGTAATACTCGTCGCGATAGACGAACATCACCGCGTCGGCGTCCTGTTCGATCGAGCCGGATTCTCGCAGATCCGACAACTGAGGCCGTTTGTCGTCGCGGTTCTCCACCTGACGCGAAAGCTGCGACAGCGCCATGACCGGGATCGCCAGCTCTTTCGCCAGCGCTTTCAGTCCCTGGGTGATCATGCTGATTTCCAGCACGCGGTTTTCCGGCTTGGTGCCGGCGGCGGGGCGCATCAGTTGCAGGTAATCGACAATCACCAGCGCCAGACCCTTGGTCCGCTTCAACCGCCGGCAGCGGGTGCGCAGCGCTGACATGGTGATCGCCGGCGTATCGTCGATCTGAATCGGCAGCGCTGAAATCTCACGCGAGACCTGGACGAATTTGTCGAAATCCCGCTGGCCGATATCGCCGCGACGGATGCGGTCGCCGGAAATGCGGGCTTCCTCACTGAGCAGACGGGTGGCGAGCTGTTCGGAACTCATTTCCAGCGAGAACACGGCAACGGTCGCCTTGGGAACGCCGTTCGGGTCGTTCAACCGCGCCTCGGCCAGCAGCGCCTTGGCGGCCCCGAACGCGATCTTGGTGGCCAGCGCGGTCTTGCCCATGCCCGGCCGGCCGGCGAGAATGAGCAGATCCGACGGATGCATGCCGCCCAGCTTGGCGTCGAGGTCGCGCAGACCCGTCGTCAGCCCCGACACCGTGCCAGCACTGCGAAACGCCCGTTCGGCGCCCAGGATCGCGTCGGTCAACGCCCGTTCGAACGTGATGAAGCCGCCGCTGGTGCCGCCGTCGGCCGCGAGGTTGAACAGCGTTTGCTCCGCCGCCTCGATCTGCAGCGGGGCATCGAGTTCGGGATCGGCGCCAAACGCGTTGTTGACGACGGTTTCGCCGATGTCGATCAACTGCCGCCGCAGCCATGTATCCAGAATCGCTCGGCCGTACTCGCCGGCATTGATGATGCCGACCATGGCAGTCAAAAGCTGCGTCAGGTAGGCGGTGCCGCCGACCTCCTCCAGCACGCCCGCATGTTCGAATTCCGCCTTCAGCGTGACGGCATCGGCGAGCTGGCCGGCTTCCACACGGCGCGAAATCGCCTGGTAGATGCGACCGTGGATCGGGTCGGCGAAGTGTTCGGCGGCCAGGAATTCCGAGACCCGTTCATACGCCTTGTTGTTGGCCAGGAGAGCGCCGAGAAGGGCTTGCTCCGCCTGGACGTTGGAGGGGGGAAGGCGCTGGGAGAGGCCGAATAACGGCGAATCGATGCTGTTCACCCGGGCATACTAGCGCAGGTGGTTGGGCGGCGCATGGGGGGCGGAGCGTGTTGCCCTGTGGATAGCGGGGAGAAGTCGAAATGATTTGCGCGCGGCTAAAATTGATGACGGGCTCACGCCCATCATGTCGCGTCAACACGCGCCCAACGCTTCGCCCGTTGTTGAAAGCAAATGCAGATACCCAGGACCGAGTATGCTGCTGATCCAAACAGTTGGTGTCGTGGGGCCCCCAAATATGCCACACGTCAGATTTGCGGAGAAGTTCCAAGGATGCTATCGATCATATTAACGAAGCAATGTATCCGCAAATATCTATCCGTTATTAGGGTGTGCCGAAAATGGTGGGAGCCGAACCGCTGGCGAACCGGCTCAAGGTGTTCTTTGCGTGTTGGGAAGCCGTGCGAAGGGTGAACCATGTGCCCAGGCTGTCGGATCGCCTGACTCGATTTTTTGAGAAGTCTCGTCTGCTTTCTCAACTACGCATCATCCAGGCATCCGAATTACCCGGGCCTACCCCCAACAAACCATTGGACCTTGAAAGCCTGCGGAAGACGCTACTCGAACTCGGAGGACCGCTGACACAAGCACGGAAACAAGGGGCCTTTTTAAATGTTTGGTCCACGGCCGGACTGAAACGTGATGAGGTGCGCAACGCCGCTGTGCTCGCCTCGCTTTTTAACCCGTATTCTTACCCTGAAACGGGGCCGGATTTCCTATGGACGTTCCTTCAGCGAGCTATGCCGTCAGGTCCCCCACCGTTTCTCAACGAGGCTGAACTTCGAAAAGGCTATACAGTACGAACCGAAGATTACCCGCTCGGACAGACCGACAACCGGGTTGACCTATCTATCGAGGGTTGCGAATTTATACTCATCATCGAGGTAAAGATCGACGCACCTGAAGGTCTCGCTCAGTTGGAGCGATATGACGAGGTCCTACAAACAAAGGCGAAGCTGTTCAAAAAACGGCCCGCATTGATTTACCTCAGCCCACGCCGCCCGAAGAGTCCGCCAGCCGAGATCACGCACGCGACATGGAGCGATGTCGTATCCGCAGCAAGGCAGGTTGGCCGGAAGCACACGTCCGCCGATCGTTCTCTCGTCTCCACTTTACTCCTTCATTTTGCTACCCACGCAACAGCATTCGCCTGAGGAATATCATGGCTCAACCTGAACTCGATCGCCTGGTTATCAATAATCTGGCTGACCTGGACGCCGCGGCGAAGCACGTCGAAAACGAACTCCAACCGGCCATTAATGCGTCCTTGGATGATATCCTAAACACCTTTAAAAACAAAGTTGTTTGGGAAGGCGTGGTGGCGGACAAGGTAAAGGGAACCTAGCTTGCACCTGAGGAATGGCGTAAAATTCGCGATCATACCGGATACGATTTTGTTTGCCGGTTTGTTCTGGACGAGAGTTCCGAAAAAACAGCGGGGTTCAACCATTTCTGGCTGGCCAGCCTGCTCGGTATCGGCCATCAAAATGTCGGGCTGCGCTGGGTACGAGACGTTAGAAACAAGAGGTTGTGGAAGTCAGAGCTCGGCCAACAACGGGCCGCTATCGACGCGTTGCGAGCTCGTGGATTTGAATACGAGGCAGCGGAGGGCACGTTCTTCTTGCCAGTTCGAATTGAACCAAGCGCGCTCGCGCAGGAATTTGCCGATGAGTCGCCCGAACAGGCCTTGACCCCTTTTGTCGATGCGCTTCAGGTTTGCTTCGATGTCATAACTGACTTTGACGCCCTGATCGCCGCGACCGGAGGCAGAGACGGACCCAAAATCGCAGCGACGGTTGAACCATCGGTTACCCTAATCGCCGCGAAGTGAATCTTGGCCTCCCCGTCCCTCCTGGACGTTCCCTTGTCGAATGTTGGCCGGAGGTCAGCGCTCGGGCGAGAGTCCGAGGGCGCCGTCCGGAGGCCTTCGGCGGCCAGGCACAGGAGACGACATCGTTCGGCCTCCGCTCGCTTGAAAAGTCCTTAGTTGCGCCCAAAACGAATAGCCTGCCATGACCAGAGAATACAGAACAAACCCTCGAAGAGAGATGAAGACTACGTAATCGAGGTTATTCGCGGCTCGCTATCTCCCGATTATCCGAGCGCACATGCTCGGCACCGGATGGATACATTAGCAAAATACCGGCGCCATTCTCCTCTGTGTGAGTTACAAATAGTTACTGACGCGACTGGCCCGGCCCAAATACGCGTAATACCGTGACATCCCCGGCATCCGCATTTCTGCCCGTATCGGGGTCAATCGAATAAACAATCCGATGACCTTCAGATGACACCTCCCTGGTGCCGGGATATTCGCCCCTGGCGAATAGGCATGGGTGAGTGCGAAGCCGCCCGATTGTGTTCAGAATGGAACGCACTCGACGCTTCGCCGCCCCGCCCGACCCTGGCTGAAACTGCCAGTTCCGTATCGCAATCAAGTCATCGATCGCCTCGTTGGAAAGGCTAATCCGCCTCGGCATCCAGGTCGATCAGCGGCCGGCGTGCGGCGGGGGTAACTCTTGATCGGTATCCCAGCTATCCACCCATGCGGTGACGGCTTCGAGACTACATATGCGGCCGGCCGCGACCGAAGCGCGGGCTTCGGCGATCATGTCAGCCTCGCTGCGAAGCCGCTGAGTGGTTGCTTCAGCGGCTTTCGCATTAGTGGTACGAGGGCCGATTATGGGACGAACTGCTGGCATGACGGGATCATAGGCACCTGCATTGGCCATCGTCACCTTATTTTCAGCCGCCCCGCAGTATCCCGCAGCCAAACAGCCATTTGCCCATTCAACCGCGATGTTACGGGTGGCCGCCGGCCCTTGGTAGCGATCCACCCCCCTACCCCATTTGACGGATCAACACCGCCCAGCGGTCCAGGATCGGCAGCACCACATCTTCTTTCGCGGCCGGCAACATGGCCGCCACGCGGGCGATACCCAGGTCGCGATAGCGCTTCAGCACATCGGCATTCTCCCCGGCCCCGAAGATCGAAATCGGGCATGACTCCGGATCGCGCCCGGCTTCCTTCAACATGTCCCGAAATTTTGGCACGGTGTCGAACACGTCGCCGTGCCCAGGCCGCCCGGCCAGAGGAATCCAACCCTCGCCGTAGCGCACCGCGCGCCGAGCGCCATGCGGGAAGGCACCGCCGACGATCACCGGCGGGTGCGGCTGCTGCACCGGCTTCGGCCACGTCATCATCGGGCCAAAATTGACAAACTCCCCGGCATATTCCGGCTTGGAGTCAGTCCAAATCGCCTTCATCGCCTCCACCCGCTCCCGCACCAGCTTGGCGCGCGTGGTGAACGCGGTGCCATGGTCTTCCATCTCCTCGGCATTCCAGCCGACGCCGATGCCGAACAGGAACCGCCCGCCCGACACCTGATCGATCGAGGCCACCAGCTTGGCGGTCTGGATCGGATCGCGCTGGTTGACCAGGCAAACGCCGGTGCCGATCTTCAACGTCGTCGTCACCGAAGCCGCCATCGTCAGCGTCACGAACGGGTCCATCACGTCGTAATATTGCTTCGGCAAATCCCCGCCGCCCGGCCACGGCGATTTGCGCGACAACGGGATGTGGGAGTGTTCGGGCGCCCAGATCGATTCAAATCCCCGATCCTCCACCGCTTTCGCCAGAGCGGCCGGAGTCATCGAATAATCGGTGAAAAACATCGAAGCGCCGAAATGCATGGACCGTCTCCTGTTGCGTTGAGTTCAGTCTGGCACGACTGGCGGGGTTTGGTCACCATCGCCCCCGCGATCCGACTATTCGCAAGAAGGCGAAGCAAGTGAACGGCGGTAGCGCGTTCCGTGCTCAAGACGACGCATACAGACGACGCCGCGTCGCCTCGATCGACCGGCGCAGGAATGGATTTTCGATAGATCGGTCAGCAGGTCCACAGGACGCTTGAACAATTTTTCCAGCCGGCATGCAGTCCGAAAAATGAGTCCGCATACCCCCCGGCCTCCATGTCCTCAAAGGTGACAAGGATGTCGATGTCGCTACTGGCCGGATCGAAGCGACCGGTCGCGGCGGACATAAACTCCTCCTGTCGGGCCTAAGCTTACCGACACATCATGGTCGCCCGCCGCCGGAAAGTCACCGCCGCAGCGGACTGGCCGCTTCAGCCTTCGGTCCCACCGGCCTTCCGGCCTCGATCGCGCCGATATAGTCCCGCGTCAGCGGCACCGGCCCGTGGCCACGCGTCAGTTGCAACTGCCAGACCATGTGGAACGTGCGGCGGAAGGCGATCTCGGATGCCGCCAGATAGAACTCGAACATGCGGCAGAACACTTCATCGTACAGTGTCGCGATGGCATCGCGGTTGGCGGCGAAACGCCGGCGCCAATGGCGCAGCGTTTCCGCATAATGCAGCCGCAGTATCTCAATATCGGTAGTCATCAGGCCGGCGCGTTCCACCGACGGCAGCACTTCCGACAGCGCTGGCGAGTAGCCGCCGGGAAAGATATACTTGCGCAGCCAGGCATTCGTACTGCCCGGCCCGGCGCCGCGACCGATGGCATGCACCAACGCCACGCCATCGGGCTTCAGGCATCGTGTGACGGTGTCGAAAAAAGTATCGTAATGACCGATCCCGACATGCTCGAACATACCCACCGAAACGACGCGATCGTAGGTTTCGGTCACCGCGCGATAATCCAGCAGTTCGAACCGCACACGATCGTCCAGACCCCGAGCCGCCGCTCGGGCGCGGGCTTCGGTCAGTTGCTCCTGCGACAACGTGATCCCCGTCACCCTGGCACCGAAGTCCTGAGCCAGCGTCAGCGCCATGCCGCCCCAGCCACAGCCAATATCCAGCACGCTCAGCCCCGGCCGATCCAGGCACAGCTTGGCCGCGATGTGGCGCTTCTTCGCCGCCTGGGCTTCCTCCAGCGTTTCGTCGCCATAGCGGAAATAGGCGCAGGAATATTGCTGGTCCCGGTCCAGGAACAGACTGTACAGGCGGCCATTCAGATCATAGTGATGCGCCACGTTGCGGCGCGCCCGTCCGGCTGGATTGTGCTGGACCAAACGGCGGCCTAGCGAGGCCAGCACCTCCCGCCAACGCATCACGGGATGTCCGCCGGGATTGCGCCGCACGTTCAACAGCATGAGGTCGATCAAATCGTAGATACTGCTGTCATCGACGGACAGGCCGCCTGACATATACGCTTCACCCGACGCGAGCGATGGATTGGAAATCAGCCGCCGGATCGTCTGCCGGTCGCGCAATCGCATCGTGGCGCTGGGTCCGGCTTCGCCCGAATAGATCGATTGCAGGCCGCCGGGCCAGATAACCGTCAGCCGGCCGACGGTGATCAGCCGCCGCAGAATACCGTCGAGGACAGCTTGCATCGCTCTCCAATCCATGTGTTGACCAAGGGCCAATGTTTTGACCGAGGGCCATTGTTTGGACCGAAGGACGGATCAAACATCAATCAGTTAACCACTCTGCGTCAAAGCATCAACGAGAGGAGAGGTTCAATAGTTTGTGCCCACCGCTTCCCCCGTTCTTCACAAACAAAGGAAGTGACTGGCTGGGAAATAAGGTCAACAGACGGCAACGTTAACCCTTCGTGGCCGCCACGTCATGCGGAGCGTGGGCTCATCATAACGTGGGTAGGCCAGCCGATGGGTCGAACACGACGCCGGTTGGCGTTCGTTCCGCTACGGCGTGTCGCCTGCGAAGATGTTCTCTTCGGTCGGCGCCTGCTCGTCCTCTTCCGCCTCGGTGACGGTCCCCTGTTGGCCGCGCGCCTGGCGTTCGGCCTCTTCCGGGCTGCGGGCAACGTTGACGGTCACCGGTATGGAGACTTCCGGATGCAACGACACGCGAACCTTCGACAGGCCGAGCGTCTTGATCGGAATCTCCAGCACCACCTGCGAGCGGTTGATGGTCAACCCGCCGGCGATCGCGGCTTCCGCGATGTCACGGCCGGAAACCGAACCGTACAGGCTGCCGGATTCGCCGGCCTGACGAATGATGACGACGGACAGCCCGCCCACCCGTTCGGCCAGACGTTCGGCTTCTTCACGGCGCTTGATGTTCTGCGCCTCAAGCTGCACGCGCTGCTGCTCAAACTTCGCGCGGTTGTCTTTGTTAGCGCGCAGCGCCTTCTTTTGCGGCAACAGGAAGTTGCGGGCATAACCCGGCTTCACCTTTACCACATCGCCCATCTGTCCCAGCTTTTCAACGCGCTGGAGCAGGATCAGTTCAACGGCGGCCATGCAATCCGCTCCTTACGCGACGATGTAGGGCAGCAGCGCCAGGAATCGGGCGCGCTTGATGGCCACCGCCAACTCGCGCTGCTTCTTCGCAGACACGGCGGTGATACGGGAAGGCACGATCTTGCCGCGCTCCGACAGGAAGCGGGACAGCAGGCGCACGTCCTTGTAATCGATCGTCGGCGCATTCGGGCCGGAGAACGGGCAGGACTTGCGACGGCGATAGAACGGCCGGCGAGCGCCGACGGCGGTGCGCCGTGCGGCGGGATTGACGTCTGTATCGGACATTGGCGCCTACTCCTCGATGCCAGGGCGGAATTCGTCGGCGCCGAAGGCATCACGGGCGCGGAACTCCTCGCGATCGTCAAACCCACGCTTGCGGCCGCTTTCGAAGCGTCCAGCGGGCTTCGGCCCACGGAAGCCGCGCTCGCGGTCATCAGACTTGCGCGACAGGATGGCGGACGGGGCTTCGTCGATCGCCTCGATGCGCACCGTCATGAAGCGCAGCACGTCTTCGTTGAGGCCGAGCTTACGCTCCATCTCGGTGACGAAGGCCGGCTTGGCGTCCATGCTGAGCAGCATGTAGTGGCCCTTGCGGTTCTTCTTGATGCGGTAGGCGAGGCCACGCAGACCCCAATATTCGCGCTTTTTGACCGCGCCGCCATCGGCTTCCAGTTCGGTGCCAATGTCGTCGGCGATCGTCTCGACCTGCTGTTGCGTGACGTCATTCCGTGCGATCAGCACGGTTTCGTAAAGCGGCATGGATGTACCCCCTATGGCTTGTCTCTGCCCCCAACCGCCCCGGACAATCCGGATTGATCTCACTTCCACGATGGAAATGCGGACATAGCCGGGTGCGATGCCGTCGCCCCCGGCAGGGAAGGCGCGGCTTGAAGCACGGATGGCGGGGCGATGCAACGGGCGAGTTGGACCAAGGCAGGGGAATGGGGTGAACGGACGAAATTCTGGCGGCACCGGCGATACCTGTGTGTCATGACATTGCCTGGCCCGCTCACCCGGGAATAGCGATGCCGAACCAGGCAAAATCATGGGGAGTCAGGCCAGGTGCGCCAGTCGTCGGATTGCTATCCGGTGTCTGTCCATTCGTCTGTGGAGTGGGTGTCAGGCGGGATATTTTTTATACACGGAGACAGCGCGAGGGCGACGACGGACCACTGAGAGATCGCCCGCTCCGCCGCCGTGCCGCCACTGGAGACGCAATAAAATACTTCCAGCATCCCCGGACCGCGATCGCCAATCCACTGCGATCGCCAATCCACCGCGATCGCCAATCCGAAATCGCGGGCCGTCAGCTCCCCAAGGAGCCAGCCCAGCGACTCTCCGTGGCGCTTCGTGGTCCTCCGGCTGCCTCCGTGATAAAAATGCGGACAGAATGAACGAACGCGCGATTTGCACCCTCCCCATGCCCGGGACACCACGTGTATCACCCCCCCCCCCCAAGGGGCGATCGCGCGGCACGTCATGGATAAAGGCTGACATAGACCAGGTAGATCCGTAATGAAATCATGCAGGAAACAACCGAAACCTGCCCATCTGGCGGGATACGCTCCGCCGGTCGTACGGCCGGGTTGGCCGGGCAATCGACTGAACGGACGAAATTCTGGCGGCACCGGCGTTACCTGTGTGTCATGACATGGCCTGGCCCGCTCACCCGGGAATAGCGATGCCGAACCAGGCAAAATCATGGGGAGTCAGGCCAGGTGCGCCATGAAACTTAGAGTTAGCTCCGCCCGACCAACTTCACCCGACTGCCCTGTGGACCAGGGCGATCGCATTTGAACCGCCGCGGCCGGGCGTCGGTCCGTCTGGTGGCGCCCGGCCGCCGGCATCGGGCGTTCATCCGCGATAGATGTCTCCGTTTGAACACCTGTGTCCGCGGCCAGCCACCCCGTGCGGTCCACTGCCCCGCCGCGGCGGTTCAAATGCGATTACATAGGAGGCGGCCGATCTGGCGCCGCGTTCGGGGATGGCCAGGGCGGGGATGGCCAGGGATATGATCGGCGTTCGTTTCGAGGATCGTTTTGGATGAAGTATTACCCGTACACTGTTGAATTTATGGCCCTGTGCGCAGCAACCGGCGCAGGTTTGATGCCCTTTGAACGGCGTTTGAAACTAATTTTTATCGGATCGATGCAGCGCCGCGCGCGCTTCGCGGGCAGGGAGTGCGGCGGCATGCCCAAAGGCAACCGTCTCAGCACCAGGCTCGCATCTTTGTGCCGCGCCATCACCCGCGCATCCCTGGATCTGGACTCGACGCGCTCGCCATTCCGACGCGTTTTCGACTCCTGATTTCACTCGTTGGGCGGTTTGGGTGTGGACAACGAAACCCATGATCGCATATCGTTAGGCCATGGATAAGATCATTGCCTCTAACGATCCACTTGAGCAAGAGATTGCCGCCGTCGAGGCGACCATCGTCAATGACAACGCCGAAGTGGCCGAGCTCGAAGGGCTTCTGGCCCAAAAAAAGCACGGTCTGCAGCTCCTGGCAGTTGAGGTCAGGGCTCTTAAGCGGGCGGCTTCGCTGCGGCCGATCACGCCAGCCGCGGAAGTGCGGGTCCTCGCGCCAGCCGCGGAAGTGCGGGTCCTCGCGCCCGCACCGATAGCGGCGCCGGAGCCGCAACCGGGGCGATTCAGGAACATGGTTGCGCAAATCCGGACCAGCGATCCGCGCCTGGCGGTGTTGCCCGGCGGCTAGCGATAAAGTAACAAATTTGTTGCTTTTCACCACTTAACCGGCTTTTTATGCGACGCAATTGTCGCTTGTAGCCGCATTGATCGTCATGGCGGTCTTTGCGGTCCCCAGGATAGCGTGTAGCCCCTGTTTCGTACGATACGTTATTCACATATCACCGCGATGATCGTCATGCGGCATTTCACCGGCAAACGGCGGTTGCCGACGCACCATTACGAAAACGGGCATACCGGTCGCGTGTGAATTGCCATGCTTTACTCTTCCCGCTCCCGCCAATTTCTGCGTCGGGCAGGCCGATTTCGCTGCCAGGGCAATCGAGTCAATAAACCAAGTTGAAACGCCAAATGGGGCTGATGAATGAGCATCGAGCCCCGGCGGTTTCCCGGGCGACCTGGCGCTCCAATGTCCTGGTTCAGCCGATCGCCCCGGGGGTTCACCCGATTGCCCTGATTTCGCTGTCGTTTAGGCTAGACAACGAAACGCCCGATCGCATATGATTCCCAACATGGAAACGTTCACATCATCCGACGACCCGCTTGACCAAGAGATCGCCGCGAGGGAGGCGGATGTCGCCAGAGGTCAGGCAAGTATTTCCGAGGCCGAGAGCCATCTGCTCAAGTTAAAGCAGGATCTGGAAATTGTCACCGTTGAAGTAAGAACACTCAGGCGCGCCTCTAAGTTGCGCCCGTCCACGACATCGTATGGTGTGGCAACGCCCGCCGACGCCTCTCCGCCCGGGCCGCGCGCCCAGGCGTCACCCATCGCCATTGCCCCGCCCGGGCCGCGCCCCCAGGCGTCAACCAACGACATTGCCCCCCCTGCGCCGCGCCCCTTTGCCGCGCCCCAGGACATTGCCCCCGCCGCGCCGCGCTCCTTTTCCTCACCCCAGGACATCGCTCCCCCCGCTCCGCAGCAAGCCGGCCGCTTCCGGGATGTCGTCGATCAAATCCGGGCCGGCCGATAAGGCAACACATATCGCTGTAAAACCGCGCACCAACTCGCTCTACGTGACGGCCAAGACAACATCTCGGGCCATCACGTAGAGAAAACAGTGCGTCGGACCACACCATGCTCCATCAGGTCTGTCCCCGGATGCCAATCGGGTCAGGCCCAGGCCTGACCAGCACGGCCCTGGAGCCTCAGTCGGGCGAGAATTTCGGCAACTTCTTCTCGGTAATCGCCGCAT
>JAYUEJ010000584.1:0-12445 GCA_043739265.1 Rhodopila sp.
CGATTGAATCGAAAAGAGTGAACCGGTCAACAGCGACCAACACATGAAGGCGTCAGTCTGGCGTAAGCGGCGCATCCAAATCCGGGCGCCCATGCCGAAGGAGCCTCTTGATGTCCGTCACTGATCGTTCGCGCGTTGCTCGCATCGCCGTTGTTGCGTCGGGGGCCATGCTGCTATTCGGCGGAGCCGGGTTTGCACAGACCGTGCGGGTGTTCGATGACGCCCCATCGGTCGAGCAGCTTCGCAGCATTCTGACCCCGGAATCGCCGTCCGGTGCCGTCCGCGGCCGATCGATCGTGATCATGCGGCCTGACGTTGGCGCTTCGGCGGGGGTTCAACATGTCTCCACCCAGATGCTGTCCGCCCCCCAGATGCTGCCCGCCCCTCAAATGCTGCCCGCCCCGCGTAAGGCGGTTGCTTCGGAGGCGACGCCGGCTCAACCGGTGGTCCATGCCTCGGCCAGCGTGCCGGTCCCGGCCCTGGCGGCCGCGCCGAAGCATGGTCCGGATGCTGGCGCCGTCGCGTTCCATATCAATTTCGCGTTCAACTCCGCCGTCCTGCCGGACTCGGCGCACACGATGATTGGGCGGATGGCCCAATTCATGAAGGAGTCGCCTGACGTTAATATCCGTGTCGAAGGCCACACCGATGCGGTTGGTGCCGCCGGCTACAATGCGGGCCTGTCCAAGCGCCGTGCGCTGTCGGTCGCGGACTATTTGGTCGGTCAGGGCGTCGATCCGTCGCGTCTGTCGCCGATCGGCAAGGGCATGGCGGAACCGTTGACCGCCGATCCCTACGATGCGTCCAACCGGCGGGTGCAGTTCGTGCGGGCGGGGTAGGGGAAGCATCGGCGGATCGGCCTGTCGTCGCGGCCGGCCGCCGATTGTCGTTTCATCGGCGAAACGCCGGCATGACTGCCTCGGCCACCCATTTGAACTGATCCAACATCATTGCCTTGGGGGTTCCCATCGGCATACTCAGATTGATGTCTTCCATGCCCGAATAGCGGGCTTCCAGTTCCTTCAAATAGGCGAACAGTTCCTCCGGCGTGCCGGCGAACCAGGCGGGGCGAACATCTTGGCGACGTTGCATGTGTCAATGTCAAAACGGGTTGGTATAAATTCACAGCGGTTCGGTATCCAACGCATATCCCGCCGTCCGTACGGTGCGCACCACATCCAGGTCGTCCGTGCCGTTGATCGACTTGCGCAGTCGGCGGATATGCACATCGACCGTTCTCGGCTCGACATGAATATCCGGACCCCACACGGCGTCCAGCAGCTCCTCCCGCGAAAACACCCGCCGCGGATGCTGCATGAAGAATTCCAGCAGCCGGAACTCGGTCGGTCCCAGATGCACCGGGCGTTCGTTGCGGGTGACCCGATGCGACGCCAAATCCATTGTGATGTCGTGGAAAGCCAGTTGCCCCTTCACCGGCATCGCATTGGACCGCCGCAGCAGCGCCCGCATCCTGGCCAGCAGAGCCTCTATGTTGAACGGTTTGGTAATGTAGTCGTCGGCGCCGGTGTTCAGGCCGCGCACCGCATCCTGGTCTTCCGTCCGCGCCGTCACCATGATCACCGGCAAGTCGCGGGTGGCGGCTTTGCGGCGGATCTGGCGGCACACCTCGATCCCGGACATGACCGGCAGCATCCAGTCCAGCAACACCAGATCCGGCTGAGTTTCGGCAATGCGGGTCAGCGCCTCCTGGCCGTCGCCGGCCTCTTCCACCCGGAAACCCTGTTTTTCCAGATTGTAGCGCAGCATCGTAGCCAGGGCGGCTTCGTCCTCCACCACCAGGATCAGTGGCTTCGGCAAACTTGATAGACCGTCGAGCATCTCTGTCTCCCGCGTTTATTCTTTTGGCCGAACGACGGCATAGGCGGCCGAGGTGCCTTTCGGCCGGACATCCGGAATGACCTCGCCTTCGACCGCGTAATAGATCGTCTCGGCGATGTTGGTGGCGTGGTCGCCGATGCGCTCGAGGTTTTTGGCGATGAACAGCAGATGCGTGCAGGGTGTGATGTTGCGCGGATCTTCCATCATGTAGGTGATCAACTCGCGAAACAGCGCGTTGTAGATGTCATCGACCACCTGATCGGATCGCCATACCTCGATCGCCTTCGCGGTATCGTTGTCGCCCAGCGCATCGATGATCGACTTCAACTGCTCCTGTACCAGATGCGCCATATGACCAAGTCCGGCGAGCGAGTAGGGCATGTTGTACTGTGCCAGCACGATGCTGCGCTTTGCGACGTTGGCGGCGTAGTCACCGATCCGTTCCAGATCGCTGGTTATCTTCAGCGCGCCGACGATCCCCCGAAGGTCGCCCGCCATCGGCTGGCGCAACGCCAGCATCTGGATAACGAACTGCTCGACTTCGTGTTCCAGCGCATCGACTTTCGGGTCTTCTTCCACGGCGCGCGTCGCGGCGTTGCTGTCGCGGTTCATGATCGCCTCGGCTGCCAACGCGACCTGGTTTTCCACGATGCCACCCATTTCGGTTAGCATATCACGCAGTCGTTTCAGGTCGTTGTCGAAACTCTTGACCAAATGCTCTGCCATAGTCAGGGTCCTTTATGGATCAGCCGAAACGGCCGGTGACGTATTCCTGGGTCCGCTTCTGCCTGGGCGAGGTGAATATCTGCGCGGCGGGCGCGCACTCGATCATTTCACCCAGGTAAAAGAAGGCGACCTGATCGGCGCAACGGGCGGCCTGCTGCATATTATGCGTAACGATCGCGATGGTGAAGTCATGCTTCAATTCGTCAATCAATTCCTCGATCTTCAACGTGCTGATCGGGTCCAACGCGCTGGTCGGTTCGTCCAGCAGAATCACTTCCGGCCGCACCGCGATAGTCCGAGCGATGCACAGGCGTTGCTGTTGGCCGCCCGACAATCCCAAGGCGGAGGTCTTCAGGCGGTCTTTCACCTCACCCCAAAGGGCGGCTCGGGTCAGCGACCATTCCACCCGTTCTTCCATGGCCGATTTGGACAGCTTTTCATGCAGCTTCACCCCGAACGCGATATTGTCGAAAATCGTCATTGGAAACGGGGTCGGTTTCTGGAACACCATGCCGATCCGCGCGCGTAACGCATTCACCTCGATCCCGGGATCGATGATGTTGTCGTCGCCCATCGTTACTTCACCGGTGGCGCGCTGGCCGGGATACAGGTCGTACATCCGGTTCAGCACCCGCAGCAAAGTCGATTTGCCGCAGCCGGACGGCCCGATCATGCCGGTGACCTGTCGATCCGGCAGATCCAGATTGACGCCTTTCAGCGCGCGGTGGTCGCCATAGAAGAAATCCAGGTTGCGGATGGAGATGCAGGCTGGGTTCATGGCCGTCGTGGAGCGGGCCTGAACGCCGCCGAAGCTGGCACTGGAAGCCTGATTGGACGTAGCGGTCGCATCCATGGTCACCTCATTTCGCCCGGTGCAGCAGCACACGGGCCGCGATATTGATGGTCAGCACGCCGAACGTGATCAGCAACGCGCCGACCCAGGCGAGTTGCACCCAGTCCTCGAACGCCGAACCGGCATATTGGTAGATGGTAACGGGCAGGCTGGCCATCGGCTTGCCCAGCCCAAGCGACCAGTTCAGGTTGCCCAGGCTGGTGAACAGCAGCGGCGCGGTTTCGCCGGCGATGCGCGCCACGGCCAGCAGGATGCCGGTGGCGATGCCTTGTTTCGCCGCGCGGTAGCAGACCAGGACGATCATCTTCCATTTCGGCGCGCCCAGGCCGATCACCGCTTCACGCAACGTGGAAGGAATCAGGCGCAGCATGTCTTCCGTCGTGCGCACCACGATCGGGATGACGATGACCGCGAGCGCCAGACAGCCGGCGAACCCGCTGAAGCCGCCGAACGGATAAACCGCGATCTGATAGACGAACAGCCCGATCAGGATAGACGGGGCCGACAGCAGCACGTCCGATACGAACCGCACGGCGTTGCCGATCAGCGAGTTCCCCGCATATTCGGCCAGATAGGTGCCGACCAGCAAGCCGATCGGGGTGCCGATCGCCGCCCCCAGCAGGGTCTGGATCAGGCTTCCGACGATCGCGTTCAGCAATCCGCCGTGCGACCCCGGGGGCAGGGTGGAGGTCGTGAACACCGACAGCGCCAGCCCGCCGATGCCGCGATACAGCAGGGTGAACAGGATCGAGGCCAGGAAGGCCAGCCCGATGAGGGTGGCGAGAACGCACAGCGCCGTGACGAAGGTGTTGACGGCATGCCGGCGCCGCCCAAGCGATCGGGAAACCGCCATGTCGCGGGCCGGACGGGGCGAGAAGGTTGTCGCGCTCATGTCTTCAGCCTTGGCCGCAACAGGAGTCTCGAGATCGACAGAACGATGAAGGAGATAACGAACAGGACGAAACCAAGCGCCAGAAGGGAGGATAGCTTCAGGCTGCCGGACTCGCTTTCGGGAAACTCCAGGGCCACCAGGGAGGCGATCGTATTGCCCGGCCCGAACAGCGACGAGGTGATCCGGTTGGTGTTGCCGATCACGAAGGTCACCGCCATGGTTTCGCCCAGTGCTCGGCCCAGGCCCAGCATGATGCCGCCGACAACCGAGATCCGCGTGTAAGGGATGACGATCGAGCGCATCACCTCCCACGTCGTGCAGCCAAGCCCGTAGGCGGATTCCTTGAACACCGGCGGTACGGTTTCGAACACGTCGCGCATGGTGGCGGCGATGAACGGGATGATCATCACCGCGAGGATCAACGCCGCGGTGAAGATGCCGGTGCCGAACGGTGGACCCTGGAACAGGAAGCCGATCGCCGGCAGGTCGCCCAGATTATCGATCAGGGTGGGCTGGATGTATTCCGCCATGATCGGGACGATCACGAAGAAGCCCCACATGCCGTAAATGATGGATGGCACCGCGGCCAGCAGCTCAATGGCCGTACTGACCGGGCGGCGGAACCAGTTGGGTGCGAGTTCGGTCAGGTAGAACGCGATGCCGAACGCCAGTGGCACGGCCAGGGCCAGGGCCAGCACGGCGGTTACGACGGTGCCGAAGATCGGCACGGCGGCGCCGTAGATTTCCTTGACCGGATCCCAGTCGCCGGAGATCAGGAAGCCTGATCCGAACGCTCGGAACGCCGGCAGCCCGCCCAGGAACAACACCACGATGATGCCACCCAGCAGCAACAGAACGAACAGGCCGGCCGAGCGTGCGGCGAAGGCGAAGATCGCGTCGCCCGTGCCGGAGGATTTTTTGTTCGGCGTGGTGTCGGCGGTGACAGCCTGCTGCACGATAAGGTCCTAATCAGCGGTACCGGAGCAGGAGCCAGCCAAACCGCCGGCCCCCGCCGTTCCGGCGTCTTAGTAGATCGGCTTGCCGTCCGGGCCAATGATGCTGGCATGCCAGGCGCTGCGCACCGCCGCTTTCACGGTCTCCGGCAGCGGCACGTATTCCAGCGTGGTGGCTGACGCATCGCCGTTCTTATAGGCCCAGTCGAAGAACTTCATGACGGCGGCGGAGCGGGCCGCATCGGCGGGGTCCTTCGGCAGTTCGATGAACGTCGCGGATTCGATCGGCCAGCTTTTTTCGCCCGGCTGGTCGATCAGGTTCACCGCGAAATTCTTCGCGTTTGCCCAGTCGGCATGGGCGGCCGCGTCCCGGAACGCTTCCATCGTCGGTGCAACGAAATTTCCGGCCTTATTGCGAAGCTGCGCGGTAATCAGGTGGTTCTGGCTGGCGAAGGCGTATTCGACGTAGCCAATGCCGCCGCGCGTGTTGCGGACCGTTGCGGCGACGCCGTCATTGCCCTTCGCACCCGCGCCCGCCGGCCACTTCACGCTGGTGGCGGTGCCGACCTTGTCTTTCCATTCCGGGCTCACGGTGGACAGGTAGGACGTGTAAACGTAGGTCGTGCCCGATCCGTCAGCGCGGTACACCGGGGCGATCGCCAAGTTTGGCAGCGTGACACCGGGATTGGCAGCGATCAGCTTCGGGTCGTTCCATTTGGTGATCTTGCCGGCGTAGATATCGGCCACCAGCTCCCCGGTCAGCCTGAGCTGGTTCGCCTCGATCCCGGCGATGTTCACGATCACCACGACCGCACCCATCACGGTGGGGAATTGCAGCAGCTTGCCGGAATCCAACCTGGCGGCGTCCATCGGGGCGTCGGAGGCGCCGAAATCGACGGTTCGCTGCAGGATCTGGTTCTGCCCGCCGCCGGACCCGATTGCCTGGTAGTTCAATTCGATACCGGTGGCGGCTTTCGCCTGCTCGCCCCATTTCGTGTACACGGGGGCTGGGAACGTTGCCCCCGCGCCGGTGATCTGCTGGGCATTGGCCGAACCGGTGGCGACGGAAAGGCCGGCCAGACCAAAGGCCAGGGCCGTTACGGCGATCTTCATCAATCTTTCTCCTTCGGAGGCTTTTCGCCTGGCGCATCGGAAACCTAGGCGTGAACGATGATAGGCGTATTGCAGTTTTATGACCGTTGGATGACAGCGGCGGATTGAGCATCGGTCAGGTGAGCGGAGCCTGTGGGCGCTGGTACCGAGGCATAGGTAAAAACATCTCCGACCGGCGGCACGCCTTCAATCCCGGAACACGACCGTACGCATTCCATTGACCAAAATTCGCCCATCCAACTGCCATCGAAGGGCGCGGGACAGCACCCGGCGCTCGATATCGCGTCCCTGACGCACCAGGTCGTCGGGCGAATCGGCGTGGCTGATCCGCTCCACGTCCTGTTCGATGATCGGCCCCTCATCGAGGTCGGCGGTCACATAATGCGCGGTGGCACCGATCAGCTTCACCCCGCGCTGATGCGCCTGATGGTACGGCCTGGCCCCCTTGAAGCCCGGCAGGAAGGAGTGGTGGATGTTGATGCAGCGCCCCGCCAGCTTGCCGGCCAGGTCATCCGACAGCACCTGCATGTAGCGAGCGAGGACCACCAGTTCGGTTCCGGTTTCCTGCACCAGGCCCCAGATCCGGCTTTCCTGCTCGGTTTTCGTTGCTTTGGTGACCGGCAGATGGTGAAATGGAATGCCGTCGAAGTCGATATGCGGGTACGTTTCGCTTGGGTGATTGGACACCACAGCGGCCACCTCCATCGGCAACTCGCCGATGCGCCAGCGATACAGGATGTCGGTCAGGCAATGGTCGAATTTGGACACCAGCAGCATGACCCGTTGCCGCCGCGCGCGGTCCCGCAATGCCCAGGTCATCGCGAACCGCGTTGCCACCGCCCCCAGCGCGCCGGTCAATAGCGATACATCCAGGCGGTTCTCCGGGTGGTCCAGCACGATGCGGGCGAAGAAGCGGCCGCTTTCGGTGTCGTCGAACTGCTGGGATTCCCGGATATTGCCGCCATGCTCAAATATCGCCGTCGCCACGGCGGCGACGATCCCCGGGCGGTTCTCGCAGGACAGAGTAAGGATGAACTGGGTCACGGGCGGCGGCCTCCTGAGCGGTGGCGGCGATGTAGGCCATCGGCCGCTGATGCGCCACCTTGGGCGGCAAGAGAACCGTGGCTCCGGCTTGCGTCCGCATGGTCAGGCACGGCACACTGACCCGATGTCGATACCCATCGTTGTCTGCCGTTTGCCACATGCCGAAGGCCTGCCGCTTCCGTCGTATGCCACCGCCGGTGCCGCCGGCATGGACCTGATCGCGGCGGTCCATGATCCGGTCACGGTGGCCCCGGGTGAGCGCGCTCTGATCCCAACCGGCCTGACCATCGCGCTGCCGGCCGGCTACGAATTGCAGATCCGGCCCCGGTCGGGTCTGGCGCTGCGTCATGGCATCACGTTGCCGAACAGCCCGGGAACGATCGACGAGGATTATCGCGGCGAGATCGGGGTTATCATCCTCAATTTGGGCAGCGAGGCGTTCGTCGTCGAACGCGGCGCGCGGATCGCCCAGGCCATTCTGGCGCCGGTCAGCCGAGCGGTATGGCGGGAAGCGGCGGGTTTGGATGAGACGACGCGGAATGCGGCTGGATTTGGCAGTACCGGCGGCTGATCGGGTGAGCCGCACACGGGTATTTGACCGTGATAACCTGTATGATTTCGCACCTGTTGCTGTAAGGTAAGGGTATCGCCGTCGTGAGGACGGTGCCCTGCTCCAAGAGGACGACCGGTGATGGCCACACAGTTCGCGGACGCGGCGCTAATCGATCCCGGAACGTTACACGACGCGGCAGGGCGTCCGGTTACTGGCTACGATAGCGATCCGATGCCGAGTGAAGGCCGGTTAACGGCGGCGCGAGGGATCGTTACCGCCGTATTGATCGCCGCACCGTTTTGGGTGCTGATCGCCTTCATCATCTATTTTGTGCTGTAGCGATTGAAGGATTTTGATGCGGTCTCCAGGCAACACCGGCTGACGTAACCATGGCGCCGTCAAATTCAGGTTGACCCGCGCTCGGTTGTTGGTTTTGTGGTCGCCATGCGTCACAGGCTTTTCCCGGCAGCGAGTCTCTTATCCGGCCGGTCGCCGCCGTACCGCTGTGTGGCCGGCCGTTGCCTGCTGGTCGTTCTGGTTTTTTGCGGTTTGGTCGCCGGCCTGAACGCCCGGTCGTCCCTGGCGCAGACCAGGGCATTGCCCGCTCCGGTCACCGACCATTTTTTCCTGTCCAGCGATGGTGTGCGGTTGCACTACCTGGAAGCCGGCCCGGTTTCGGCCCATACACTGGTTTTTGTCCCCGGGTGGACCATGCCGGCCTGGATATGGATGCCGCAAATCCTGGCATTTTCCCGCCGCTATCATGTTGTCGCCTTCGATCCGCGCGGCCAAGGCGACTCCGCTGTTCCGGCGGATGGCTACGAACCGGTTCGCCGCGGCCGCGATGTTGCCGAACTGATTGCCCAACTGGGGTCTGTTCCGGTGGTGGTGGTTGGCTGGTCGCTGGGCGTGCTGGACACACTGGCGTCCGTTCAGGTCGCGGGCGATCACCATCTGGCGGGACTGGTGCTGGTGGACAACTCGGTGGGGGAGGAACCGCCGCCACCCTACACGCCCCCGCCCTTTACGCCGGGGGCAAACCGGTTCAGCCCGCCACCGACCCATGCCCGGGCGATGAAGCAGTTCGTGCGGACGATGTTCCATCGGGTGCCGTCCCCGGGTTATCTGGATCGTCTGACGCAGGCGACGTTGAGGACTCCGGAAGCCGCGAGCCGCTTGCTTCTGGCCTACCCGGTTCCCAGGTCCTATTGGAAGCAGGCGATCTATGCAACCAGAGTGCCTGTATTGTATGTCGTTCGGCAACGCTGGGTTGCACAGGGGGCGACTCTCGTGCGAAATCGTCCGAATACCGAAATGGATGTGTTCAATGACACCGGCCATGCTTTGTTCGTCGATGACCCGGTACGCTTCAACAGTGTGACCGAAAGTTTTCTGCGCCGGCGGGTGTGGCCATGAATCTGCTCCCCCTGTTCCTCGTGTCGCTGGCCGCGGTGGGTTATGAAACGGCGTTGACACGGTATTTCGCGGTCGCGAAATGGTCGGAGTATGGCTACTGGGTCATCTCCATCGTGATGGTGGGATTCGCGCTCAGCGGCGTGGTGCTGGCGCTTTGGCGGGATTTCTTCCTCAGGCGGGCGCAGGAGTGGATGGCGGCGCTGCCGGCCGCATTAGTGCTGACGGCGGCGGTAGGTTACCATTTTACCACCACAAATCCGTTTAACCCGCTGCAATTGCAGAACCCGGCGACATGGCAGCCGCAGATCTGGAATATCGCCGGCTACTACACCGCGCTGCTGCCGTTTTTCTTCCTGGCTGGCCTTTTCATCAGCCTGAATTTCGTGCGCTACGCGGATCGCATCGGCCGGGTTTATGCGTTCGACCTGGGTGGCGCCGGGGCAGGGGCGGCGAGTGTGCTGGTGGCAATGTATGCGGTGCATGCGTTCGGGCTGGTCCCGCTGCTGCTGATCCCGTTGGCGCTCGCCGCGGTGTGCATGCGCGGCCCGTATCGTTTGCAGGCGGTGCTGGCCGCGCTGTTGGCACTGGGCGTCGCCGAGGCGGTGCTGCTGCTGGACGACGAAGCCACCTTTAACGATTTCAAGGCGATCTACGCGCCGCTTCACACGCCGGATGCAAAGATCGTCGCCGCGGTGAATGCGCCGCGTGGCAATTACGTGCTGCTCGACGATTTCACCGAACGGGTGGATACCGATATTTCCAACAATGCGGGGATGTTGGGGGTCGAGGGACCGCCGCGCAGCTTCGGGCTTTATCGTGACGGCAACCGGATCGCCGCCCTGCCGAAACAGCAACCGATCGTCTCGGGCTATGCCGCCGCCGCGTTGGATGCCCTGCCGTATCGGCTGATCCCGCATGCCCGCGTGATGCTGGCGGGCGGGTCGGGTGGATTTCGCGCCGCCGAGGTGCTGCGGCTGGGTGCTGCACAGGTCCGCGTGCTGGAGCCTGAACCGCAATTGTTTCGAATTATGCGCGATGGGTTCGGCCCGGTGGAGCCGATCAATGCGGTGCCGGGCGTGCATGTCGTCGGCAGCGGACCGCTGGCCGATACCGGCCGGGGTGTCTATGACATAGTGGATATTTCCGCCGATTTCCTGGATGCGGCGGAAACCAATGTGACGGCGTTCACCCGCGAGGCCGTGGTTTCCTACCTTCATGTCCTGGCGCCGAACGGGATCTTGTCCATTCCGGTCTCGATCCGGGATTTCCCGGTCTATGCCTTGCGCGTGCTGTCCACGGTGCGGGCTGCGTTGCTGGCCGCCGGCATCGATGATGCGGCCGGTCAGGGGCCGGCCGCGCATGTCATGATCTATCGTTCGGCCTGGAACGTCCGCATTCTGGTCTCACGCGAAGGCTGGAACGCGGCCCGGATCGCCACCGCCCGCACGTTCTGTGACGAGCGGTCGTTCGACATGTCCTGGTATCCCGGCCTGGATGTGGTGAAGGCCCGAGCGGAGCTTTACAACGATCTGCCGTCGGTTTCTTTCGACACGGGCGAGGTCGCCGCCAACGGTCCCGACGACGCGATCGCCGATGAGGCCGAGGCGGTGCTGTCCGGCCGGAATTCGCCGTCCGCGGAACAGTTCAACCTGTCGCCGATGACCTTGGAAAAGCCGTTCTTCTATGCCGTGTTGCGGCTGGACCGGATCGGCACGATCCTGAAGCGGCTGGAAATTCTGCCGCAGGCCGAAGTTGGGGCGCTGGTCAATCTGGCGGTGCTGGCCCAGGCCGCCGTCATTGCCGCGCTGGTCTTGCTGGTGCCGCTGGCCGCGCCGGGACGTATCCGCGCCCCGCATACCGGTGTGTTGCGAGCGGTGGTGTATTTCCCGGCGCTGGCTTTGGGTTTTCTGTTCATCGAGATCTATCTCATTGAAAAGGCCAGTTTCTGGCTGGGCGACCGGGCCAACGGTTTTGCGATCGTGCTGACAGGGATGCTGGTATTTTCCGGCCTCGGCAGTCTCCTGTCGGAGCGGTTCGGTGCCAGGCCGCGACAAGGCATGGCGGTGGTCACCGTAATCGTGCTGCTGTGGGGCCTGGCGGTGCTGGTGGTGCTGGAACCCTTGATCCTGGCCACGCTGGACTGGCCTTTCACGGTTCGCGCGGCTTTGTTGCTGATGTTGATCGCGCCAGTTTCGGTGGCGTTGGGATTGCCGTTTCCGCTTGGACTCGGTAGCGCCGGAACCGGAGGGTTCCTGCCGTGGGCGTGGGCGCTGAACGGGGCGTTTTCGGTCGTCGCGACGCCGCTGGCAAACCTGATCGCACGCGAATTTGGCTTTAGTAGGGTTCTTTTGTGTGCGGCATTCCTCTATGGGGTCGCGCTTGTTACATTTCCGGCTATGAGGAAGATCTCGATTTGGCACGATATTCCAGCACCATCACCCGCCGCGGAGTAATGTCCGCCGCGGCGTCCACCGCATTTTTGCCCGTTTTGGCGCCCGGTTTGGCGCGGGCGGTTCCGGTTTGGACCAAGGCGGCGTATGAGAAAGCGATGCGCGAATCCGGCCGGCCGGTAAGCCTGACCGACGCGCAGTTCGACGCGATCCAGAAGCGCAAGCCGGCGGCGCTGAAGCTTATTGAGACGTATTTGAAAGGCCACCTGGGCAGCGCCGATCCGGCGGTGATGGCGGCATTCGATGCGGTGCCCCGGGAATACTACCACTACGCATACCCGGAACACCGGGCCACTCCAGGCGATGCCTACGAGGACAATCCGAAGCCCTGGGCGCTGGGATACGGGTCGGCGCTGTCGGACTATCTGGGGCAGGCCTACATGACCCAGATTTGCAAGCCGGCGGCTGGCGAAGTCACGCTGGAGGTCGGCACCGGCAGCGGCTTCCAAAGCAGCCTGCTGTCGCGGATCGTGAAGGCATCCTACTCGATCGAGATCATCGAGCCGCTGGGCAAGGCGGTCGGAAAAATCTTCGCGCCGATCGGCTATGACAACGTGCATACGAAAGTGGGCGACGGCTACTATGGCTGGCCAGAGGTCGAGGGCG
>JAYUEJ010000585.1:0-4145 GCA_043739265.1 Rhodopila sp.
CGACGATCCCGATGTAACGTTCTTTGAAAATTACCTCTGTGGTTCGGAACGAAACTACACGTCGTACTGCAACGCGGATTTGGAGAAGAAATTCCACGAGCAGAGTCAGATGAAAGATACCGACGCCCGCCGCAAGCTGGTGTGGGAAATCGACAAGACATTGCAACTCGATGCCGCCCGGCCGGTGGTGTTCCATGCCAAGGCCGGCACCTGCTGGTGGCCGCGCGTGCATGGCATCAAGATCGCCATGAACACGATCTATAATCATTGGCGGTTTGAGGATGTCTGGTTGGACCAGTAAACCGTCATGCTCGATTATATCCTGCGCCGCCTTGCCCTGATGGTGCTGACACTTTTCGGAGTGTCGGTCGCCATCTTCGTGTTGTTGCGCATCGTTCCCGGCAACATCGCCGATATCCTGTTCGACAGCGCCGGGTTGATCGATCCGACGGAGAAACAGCAGATCGTCAAGGATCTCGGCCTCGATCTGCCGCTGGTGGAACAATACGCGCACTGGATCGGCGGCCTTCTGCACGGCGATTTGGGTTATTCCTATGTTTCGGAAAAACCGGTCCTGGATGAGATTTTGCCGCGTATTCCCATCACCGCGAGACTGGCAGGACTGGCGCTGCTGTTCGCCGTCTGCACCGGAGTTCCGTTCGGTGTGATCAGCGCGGTCCGGCAAAACACCGGCCTCGACTACGTTCTGCGCATCTTCAGCCTGCTGTTTCTGTCGATGCCGTCTTTCTGGCTGGGCCTGTTGGTGCTGATGGCGTTCGTCAACTGGTTCGGAATCTTGCCCATCTACGACAAAGCCCCCGCGACATGGGGCGCGCTTGCCCTGATGCTCGGCGTCCCCGCGGCAACCGTCGGCCTGCGCAGTTCCGCCCTGATCATGCGCCTGACACGCTCGTCCATGCTGGAAGTTCTGCGCCAGGACTACGTCCGAACCGCCAGGTCCAAAGGTCTGTCCGAATCCGCCGTCACCTTCGTCCACGCCCTGCGCAACGCCGTGTTACCCGTCATCACCACCATCGGCATCGAAACCGCGTTCCTGTTCGGCGGCCTGATCGTTACTGAAACGGTGTTCAACATCCCCGGTGTCGCTCGTTTCCTGGTCGAGGCGATACGCTGGCGAGACTATCCTATGGTGCAGAACCTGGTCATGTTTATCGCGATCGTCGTCGTCATGGTCAACCTGATCGTCGATATCGCCTACATGTTCGTCGATCCGCGTATCAGGCTTCGCGCATGAACGAGGCTGTTTATTACGCCCGCCGCTACCCGTTGGGAGTCGCCGGCGCGATCATCCTGATCGTTTTCGTTTTGACCGCTGTGTTCGCGAATGTCGTGGCACCGTTCGATCCGCTGTCCACCAACGCCCGCGCGTCGTTGGCCGCCCCCAGCCGGGTTTACCTGATCGGTGCAGACATGATGGGGCGGGACATGTTCAGCCGCATGATCCACGGGGCTCGTATCTCTTTGGCCGTGGCCCTGGGCGCCACCTGCATCGGCAGTGGCCTGGGCGCGTTGCTGGGTCTGGCGTCGGGGTATCTGGGTGGCTGGTTCGACCTGATCGTGCAACGTTTCGCCGAGATCATGCAGTCGCTTCCGTTGCTCGTCATGGCCCTTGTCATTACCGCGTCGCTCGGCCCATCCCTGCCCAACACCATCATCGCCATCGCCATCCCGCTGATCCCGAACGTTGCGCGTGTGATTCGAGCCAACGTGCTGTCGCTGCGGGAGCTGAACTACGTCGAAGCGGCGCGGGCCGTCGGCATGAGTCAGGTCCGTGTGGCCCTGGTACACGTCCTGCCCAACACCCTTGCCCCGCTGATCGTGCTGGCGACGGCACAACTCGGTTCCACCATCCTGACCGAGGCATCGCTGTCCTTCCTTGGCCTGGGCGTGCCAGAGCCGTATCCGTCGTGGGGGCGCATGTTATCGGAATCGGCAGCGGAATATATTCGATCCGCCCCCTGGCTGGTGATTTTCCCTGGCCTGGCGATCAGCCTTGTGGTGTTCGGGGCTAATTTGTTTGGCGATGCATTGCGCGATATTCTCGATCCGAGACAGGACGACTGATGGCCCCCGTTCTGGAAGTCTCGGGTCTGACCACGGTGTTTCATACGCGCACCGGCATCGTTCGGGCGGTGCAGGACGTGTCGTTCAGCGTGGAGGAAGGTGAGACGTTGGCGATTGTCGGTGAGTCGGGTTGCGGCAAGACCATGACCGCGTTGTCGCTGATGCGCCTGATCCCGACGCCGCCCGGTCAGATCACCGCCGGAACGGTCAAGGTGGCCGGGACCGATCTGCTGGCGCTGGATGAGGCCAGCATGCGGAAGATGCGCGGCAGCCAGATCGCCATGATCTTTCAGGAGCCAATGACAGCGCTGAACCCGCTGTTCACCATCGGGCGACAGATCGCCGAGATGGTTTCGTTGCACGAAAATATCTCTCGTCGTGCCGCCAATGCGCGGGCGGTGGAGATGCTGCATCAGGTCCGTATTCCAGCCCCGGAACGGCGCGCCAGGGAATACCCGCACCAGATGTCCGGCGGCATGCGGCAGCGGGCGATGATCGCGATGGCGCTGGCGTGCAAACCGAAAGTACTGATCGCCGATGAGCCGACGACCGCGCTGGACGTAACGATCCAGGCTCAGGTGCTGGATTTGATCGACGATCTGCGCAAGGAGCTTGGCACCGCGGTGGTGCTGATCACCCACGATCTTGGGGTCGTGGCCGAAACCGCCGATCGGATGATCGTGATGTACGCTGGCCGGAAGGTGGAGGAAGGACGCACCACGGATCTTTTCGCCGACCCGTGTCACCCGTATTTGCAAGGGTTGTTGGCGTCGGTGCCCCGTCTGGGTGCTTCGGGGTCGGAACGACTGCGCGAAATCCCCGGCATTGTGCCCGCGCTGTCCGATCTGCCGAAAGGCTGTGCGTTCGCGCCTCGCTGCCCGTCCGCGATAGATAGGTGTCAGACCACGATCCCGCCGCTGGAGTCGAAACGACCCGGCCACGCCGCTGCCTGCTGGGTGACCTGACCATGCTCCTTGACGTCATCGATTTACGCAAATCGTTTCCGGCGCGCACCGGCCTGTTCGGCAACGTCATCGATCGTGTCCACGCCGTCGATGGGATCAGCTTCAGCATCGCCGAGGGCCGCACCCTGGGTCTCGTCGGCGAAAGCGGCTGCGGCAAATCCACGGTCGGGCGCGCCATCCTTCGCCTGATAGAACCCTCCGGCGGCGCCATAAAATTCGACGGCACCGATATTACCAGGCTACCGGCGGCCGAACTTCGTGCCCTGCGCCGGCGGATGCAGATCGTTTTTCAGGACCCGTATTCCTCGCTCAATCCGCGCAAGCGTGCCGGCGAGATTGTTGCGGAACCGCTGATGGTTCACGGCATCGCCAAAGCCTCCGAACGCCGGGAAATCGTTGAAGGCCTCTTCGCCAAGGTCGGTCTGCTGCCGCGTCAAATGAGCCTGTATCCGCACCAATTTTCCGGCGGCCAGCGGCAGAGAATTTCCATCGCGCGGGCGCTGTCGCTGGGGCCGCGGTTCATTGTGGCGGACGAACCTGTCTCGGCCCTGGATGTCTCGGTTCAGGCGCAGGTGATCAACCTTTTGATGGACCTTCAGGCGCAGGACGGGCTGTCGTATCTGTTCATCTCCCACAACCTCGCGGTGGTGGAACATGTCAGCCACGATGTCGCGGTGATGTATCTGGGCCGGATCGTCGAGCATACCGATAAGGCGACCATTTTCGCCCAGCCGCTGCACCCTTACACACAAGCGCTGATGGCGGCGGTGCCGGTGGCCGATCCGTCCGTTCGGCGCGACAAGAAGCATGTGATGGGCGACGTTCCCAGCCCGATCAACCGTCCATCCGGCTGCCACTTCCACCCGCGCTGCCCAATGGCCCAGCCACGTTGCCGAATGGAGGAACCGGTGTTACGGGAAATCCAACCCGGACACCGCGTCGCCTGCCATCTGGTATAATCCGCCGTTAGCTGTGAATCCGGGCGTATTCGTCCACCAGGCTGCGGATCATGCGCTGATAGGGAACCCGGTTCTTCCGCGCCGCCTGCTTGAAGAACTCGACGCTTTGCCGGCTGAGAGTGAGAGTCACCTTGAC
>JAYUEJ010000586.1:0-4136 GCA_043739265.1 Rhodopila sp.
AAAAAATTCCTGGCCTGACACCCACTCCACAGAACAACGGCGAGACACCGGACAGCAATACAACGACTGTGCCGATTGCCCCAAACAATTTGCATTGACTGGGTAAGTCCCGGGTTCCCACAAGGAACAAAAGAGCATTTTTGCGATGACGGGGATCTTGCGCCAAGCCGCCACCGACGTCATAACGCGGCGGGGTCGGGCCAACGGGCGCGGCACCGGATGGACCAGGGGCTCCGACACGTCGCGTCATGACTGTTCAAAGGAAGGCGCGCGGTTTCCAGTCATCGTGAAAATGCATTAGAATGCCTTAGGGTGAACCAGAACGCCCAAAACGCCAAGAACGCCAGGATACCGCGTTCACCCACCGTCCAACATCGCGGCGTGGCTGGCTTCAGCCGGTCCCTTGAGCGGCCCGGTACTCATTCATCAGCTTTTTGGGTGACCTGGCGACCTTGGCGTTTCAACTTTGTTAATTCACCCGATTGCCCTGAGGCACGGTGTCTTGGCGGTTCTTGGGCGCCCTGGCGCCTTGGCGTTATCCTTTTGCGTATTCACTCGATTACCCTGCCTGCGGTAAGAACGAACCCGCACCCGGGAAAGCCGGGATCTCGCGCTACCCGCCCTGAACAATGCCCGCCAGGTGGTGCGCTAAGACACAAGTGCCGCCAGCCTGTTCGATACCGCAAGCGGTTGGCGTCCAACTGTTATTGCAACGCCGGCTCAGCTCATGCTCACATGGTGCGGCAAGTCACGATCATCCGACCAGGGGACGCGCCCATGCCACAAATAACGCAATTCCTGCGACGGGCCGTGCAGACCAATGCGACGGGCATCGCGACCGTCTTCGGCACCCGCCGCCAGGACTGGGCCACCTTCGCCGACCGCACCGTTCGGCTTGCCGGTGCCCTGACGGCGTTGGGCTTTCGCCCCGGCGACCGGATCGGCATTCTGGCGCTCAACTGCGACCGCTATCTGGAGTGCTTCTTCGGCCTGGCCCGAGGCGGTTTCATCTTCGTCCCGATCAACACCCGTCTCGCACCGCCCGAAATCGCTTATTGGCTCTCGGATTCCGGCTGCTCGGGGCTGCTCCTGGACGACACGTTCCAGCCGATACTGGCCGAGCTGCATGCCCAAATCCCGGATGTAAAGCACGTCATTCATATCGGTGACGCGCCGGCCCCGCCCGGGCAGCTTGCCTATGACGCCCTGATCGCGGCGGCCGAACCGGTGCCCGATGCCGGACGGCGAGGCAACGATCTGGCGGGGATCTTCTACACCGGCGGCACCACCGGCCGCTCCAAGGGCGTGATGCTCAGCCATGCCAATATCCTGGCCAACGCGCAAAACACCCTGCCCGGCGCGGATGTCGGACGGGACACGCGCTACCTCCACGCGGCGCCGATGTTTCATCTCGCCGATGGAGCCATGACTTTTCTGGTCACGGCCTATGGCGGCACGCATTACTTCCTGCCGCGGTTCGATCCGGCGGCCATGTTGCAGATGATCGCCCGGCACCGCATCACCCACTCACTCATCGTTCCAACGATGGTCAACATGCTGGTGCACCATCCGGAAATAACCGAACACGATTTGTCCAGCCTGCGCCATGTGCTGTACGGAGCGTCGCCGATGCCGGAAGCAGTGATCCGCCGCGCATTGCAGGTGTTGCCGAACGCGCGGTTCGCCCAGGCCTACGGCCAGTCCGAAGCGTCCCCGGTAATGACCGTGCTGGCGCCCGAATACCACTGTTTCGAAGGCCCGTTCGCCGGCCGCATGAAGTCCGCCGGCCAGCCCGCGCTGGGCTGCGAGATCCGGATTCATGACCTGGACGACAACGAGGTTCCGCGCGGCACCGTGGGTGAGATCTGCGGCCGCGGTCCGCTGGTCATGCTGGGGTATTGGAACCAGCCGGAGTTGACCGCGCACACCTTGCGCAACGGCTGGCTGCACACCGGCGATGGCGGCACCATGGACGACGCCGGGTTCGTCTATGTGGTTGACCGGCTGAAGGACATGATCGTCAGCGGCGGGGAAAATGTTTACTCGGCCGAGGTAGAAGAGGCGTTGTATGCCAATCCGGCCGTCGCCGAATGCGCCGTGATCGGCGTCCCGGATGATACCTGGGGCGAACGAGTGCATGCCGTCGTCCGGTTAAAACCCGGTTTCCGCGCGACCGAGGCCGAACTGATCGCCGGCTGCCATGCCCGGATCGCCAACTATAAATGCCCGCGCGGTATAGACATTCGCGAACAACCATTGCCGTTGTCTGGTGCCGGCAAAATTCTCAAGGCGGAATTGCGCAAGCCGTTCTGGGCGGGGCGGGACCGGCGGGTCAATTAAGATGGCACCCAACAATAGGCGAATCTTCTGTCAGGCCCTTCTGTTGCCATGGCACGGCTTGTCCGGGCCACTTCTCGCGGCATGTGCGGGAATGGGTGGCTCGGACACGCCAAACCATGACGATAGGGAAATGGTGCATACCTGAAGCGATAATAGGGCGGCGTCGTTCGATGCAAACAAAGGCGCGGATGGCAGGCCTTCGCCCGCCGCGACGTCCCGTCGCTCAAGTATTTTTTTTGCAGACGGATGAACGCCGATAAGCCGGATAAACGCCGATGCGGTTGGATCGCGGTCCGGGCATAAGGTGGCGATTGTCCGCGGTTGACCGAGCAGTCTGTGTAAGCAACGCCAAAAATTCGTTAGCCTCTGACCGTCGCCGGGCGAATGGCCGGTTCATCAAACCCACACCCATTCGCCCGGCGACGGCGCACGCTGATCGGCGTTCATCGGCGTTCATCTGCCTTCAAAAAAAAAGCCGCGTGTCCAGTCCGTAACGGCCGCCCGTTTCCGGCACCGTGCGTCGCGCGGACGATCGCCCGTCCGGCCAGGTCCGGCGGAAACGTCCCCAACCGCCGCTTACTCCGCCGCGCGGCGCCTGGAGTCCAGACGGTCGGTTTCTGCCTGGATGGCATCGGCGGACTGACCCGAAAATCTGTCCCGGCGGTCACGTGCTTCGGCATAGCTGTCGGCCCGCCATTCGCGTGACGACTGAAAATGCGGGTGAACATAGCGCGCCATCAGCTCGTAATGGCGCTGCGTCTGCGTCCAGTCGGCCCAGTTCGTCGCCATTTCCAAAAGCACACCGAAACCGCCGGTCTCCTCCAGCAGCCGCTCGATAAAGCCGATCGCGTCGTCCGGCGTGCCGATGCAGGCCGCGCCGCTGTTGATCATGTATTCGCAGGCATCCGCGGAACCGTTCGGCATGGCAGGGAAGGTGGCGGTATCGCGAAAATAGTCGCAGTAACGACTCAGGCCATGCTTAACATTTTCCCGCGCCTGCTCGCGAGTTTCCGCGATATGCATCAGCGTCGCCATGCGCCAGTTCTTGCGATCCGGCACATGCAAGTTCAACTGTGCGGTGTCAGCGTAATGATCCCAGTTGCCGGTGTGATATTTCATCGAACTGCACCATCCGGTCGGCCAGCAAAAACGGATTGTGATACGGCAATGAAACCACACCGGTACCCAACCGGATATACTTCGTCCGTTCCGCCGCCGCCGCAATAAACAGATCCGGGCTGCTGATGATCTCGAACCCGCCGGAGTGGTGCTCGCCGATCCCGGCCTCATGGTAGTTCAGCGCATCCAGGTGCTACAGCAGCGCCATGTCGCGCTCCAGCGCCAGCACAGGGTTCTCCCTAAGATCGTGGAAGGGCGCCAGGAAGATGCCGCTGCGCAGATAATTCATTGGGAAACCCCGGCTACTTAAACATCCAACCGGTAAGTATCACCATCTGTAACCAACCGTCCAGCCGTAGTGCCAGCGAAATGAGTGCCGATGATCAGCACCGGCGTGCCCGCCAGCCGTTGAAACATCCGCCGGCGTGTCGCGATGCCCTGTTCGGGGTCGCTATCGGCCAGCGTACTCCACTCCGGATGCGCGATTTGGCAAGGATGGTGCAGGAAATCGCCGGTGATCAGCGCTTGCTCGCCCTGTGACTGGATCATCACGCTAACATGGCCCGGCGTGTGCCCAAGCGTCGGAATCAAACTGATCTCTTCACAGATTTTCTCATTCGTCTCGACCATCGTCGCCAGCCCGGCCTCAATGATCGGCGTAACCGAATCCGCCAGGA
>JAYUEJ010000587.1:0-12357 GCA_043739265.1 Rhodopila sp.
CGCAAGACCGGGGCGATCGCCGCCGAGGCCGCGACCGACGGCCTCTACGTCGTGCGCACCAGCCTGGCCGAGGCGACGCTCGGCGACGCGGAGACAGTGCGCAGCTACAAATCCCTGGCCCTGGTGGAGCGGGGATTTCGCTGCATCAAGACGGTGGATCTGCAGGTCCGGCCGGTGCACCACTGGCTGGCCGGTCGGGTGCGGGCGCATGTGTTTCTGTGCATGCTGGCCTATTACCTCGAATGGCATATGCGCCGGCACCTGGCACCGATGCTGTTCGATGACGCCTTCGCATTCGGTTGGCGCACGCCAAGCGTGTCCGAATGCGGGGCACACAAGGAAGAAGCCGAGGCGCAGCGTCGGAGCGTGGTGGCGCAGGCACAGCGCTCAAAGGCGGCGGTCAAGAAGCAGACCACCGGCCTGACCGAGGACGGGCTGCCAGTGCATAGCTTCCGCTCGCTGCTCGCCGATCTGGCGACCTTGGCGCGCAACACCATCACCACGGCGATCTCGCCGCTCCATCCGCTCACCGTGCTGACCCGGCCGACCCCGATCCAGCAGAAGGCGTTCGATCTGCTGGGCGTCAAATGTGGCCAGTAGCGCCGGGGCAATTCGGTAAACTATAAATATATTTCAGTAGTTTACGTTCTTTCAAAGAGGGAAACTCAGTTTAGGGGCGCAACTCTCTCTTCGCTACCAGTCCAGGATTCGGGGACCACCTCAGTCTGGCGGGTGTTTTTCGCGCGTTTCGTTATTGTGGAGGCCAACCCCCGCAATAACGAAACCAACATTGTAACCGTCAGGTATGTCTCCGAACACCCGTAAGGCTTGTCTCCGGTCTAAACAACAAGCCGGGCCATGACGAAAAGAGGGCCTGACCGAAGATTCGCTTATTGTTGGGCGTCGCCATAGCATCCCGGCCGTCAGCCAAGCCCGAACGGGTGCGACATACTCTTGGGAAGGAAACACCATGCGTTCACGCCTGCGCCCCGCTGCTGTCTTGCGGGACATCGTTCTGGCTTGCGGACTGACCGTCCTGCTTGCGGCTCCGGCCCTGGCGCAAAAGCGCGGCGGCAGCGTGACGATGGGGCTGGAGCTCGACATTCCCGGCTTCGATCCGCTGAAGGTGGGCGTGTTCGACACCTCGGCCGAGTCCGCCGCCGCGCTGATTTTCGATACCCTGACAAAGCTCGACGATAACGGCGTCGCGGTGCCCAAGCTGGCGACGTCCTGGACGCATTCCGAAGACTACAAAACCTGGACGTTCAAACTGCGGCCGGGGGTCAAATTCCACGATGGCAGTCCGTTCAACGCGCAGGCGGTAAAATGGAATTTCGATCGCCAGAAGGACCCGGCGAATAAGTGCCGATGCGCGTTCTATATCTCGGCCATCACCAGCGTTGACGCGCCCGACGATCTGACGGTCGTTTACAACCTGGCAAATCCCGCGGCGATGCTGCCCGAAACGCTGAGTGTGCCAAGCGTCAACAACGTCGTGCAGTCACCAACGGCAATCCAGGCCAAGGGCGACGACTACAGCCGCAATCCGGTTGGCACCGGACCGTTCATCCTGAAATCCTGGAACGCCGGCGACCGCATGGTGGTGGAGCGCAATCCCGATTATTGGAATCCCGGCCATCCCTGGCTCGACCGCGTTGCACTAAAGCCGCTGCCGGACGCCCAGGCGCGGTTCGCCAGTCTGCAATCGGGCGGCGCCGACATCGTCTGGGACGACGAGTTCGACGCCGACAATATCAAGAAGGCACAGGCCGACAAAGCGCTGGTGGTGCATAAATATGTCGGCTCCGGCTCCGGCGTCTATGCCGTCAACACCAAGGTGGCGCCGTTCGACGACATCCGCGTGCGCCAGGCGCTTGTCATGGCGCTGGACCGCCCGCGAATGTCGCAGGCGCTGTTTGGGGGCCTGGCCATTCCCGCGACCAATGCGTATGGCGATGGGTCGTGGGTGAAATGCACCGACGATGGCGCGCTTCCGTACGATCCGGCGAAGGCGAAAGCCCTGCTGGCGGATTACGGCAAACCGGTCGAGTTCAAGATGATCGTCACCGCAACGCCGCGCGGCCGCACAATTGGCCAAGTCTATCAGCAGCTTTGGAAAGCCATCGGCGCCAATGTCGAGATCGAACAGGTCGATCAGGCGACCATCCCGCCGCGCGCCTTCATGCGCCAGTTCCAGATGACGCCGTGGCGGATCATCGATCTCGCCGATCCTGACATACAGATGTATGCCAACTTCCATACCGGCAGTCCCGTCGCGCTGGCAAATTATTCGGACCCCGAACTCGATAGACTGCTCGAACACGCCCGCATCGGCGTTGACCGCACCGAACGCTCCCTGGATTACTGCGCCATCTCACGGCTGATCAACCATGAGGCGATCTGGTTGTTCACCTTCCAGAATGCTTACTACGCGATTGCCACCGCAAAACTAAAGGGATTGCGGAAGCAGTACAGTGGTGTCATCGACGTGTCGGAAAGCTGGCTGGAGTAGTCAATGGCCGGCTTCCTGTCGCGCCGGCTGGCCAATTTGCTGCCAGTGCTGCTCGCGGTCTCATTGCTGACGTTCCTGATCGCATCGCTGCTGCCGGGCGACCTCGCCTATGTCGTGCTCGGCGACCAGGCAACGCCGGAGAATGTGGCCGCCCTGCGTCACGACATGGGCCTCGATCAGCCAATCGCCAGCCGCTACCTGCTCTGGCTCGGCCATGTTCTGGAGGGCAACCTCGGCCGGTCGTTCCGCACCGGGCAGACCGTCCTGGCCGCGGTGACCGAGCGGCTGCCGGTCTCGCTCGAGTTGATGGTGTTGGCCGAAGTGATCGGCCTGCTGATCGGCATACCGGTGGCGATTTTGTGTGCGGTGCGGGCAGGGGGGGCGTTCGACCGGTTCATGACCGGCGCGGCGTTCAGCATGCTTTCGGTGCCGTCGTTCCTGTCGGCGATCCTGTTGATCTACCTGTTCGCTGTGCGGCTGCACTGGCTGCCGGCGACCGGCTACACGCCGTTCCTGGAAGACCCTGTCGAAAACCTGCGTGGCTTTCTGCTGCCGGCGTTCACCCTCGCACTGGGCGAATGGCCCGTGTTGATGCGCGTGCTGCGCTCCGACATGATCGCGACGTTGCAGGAAGACTACATCGCGATGGCGAAAGCCAAAGGCCTGCGCCCGGCGCGCATTCTCTGGGTGCATGCGCTGAAACCGTCCTCATTGACCCTGGTCACCGTCACCGGCATCAATATCGGCCGTCTGATCGGCGGCGCGGTGATCGTCGAGTCGATCTTTGCCCTGCCCGGCCTCGGCCGGCTGCTGATCAGCGCAATCTACACCCGCGACCTCATTATCCTGCAGGGAGTCGTTCTGCTCGTCGCCACCGGGTTCGTGCTGATCAATTTCCTGGTTGACATGATGTATGCGGCGCTTGATCCGAGGATCCGCCATGGCCGCGCATGACACCACGCTCAACAGCGGGCTGATCGCCGAGCTTCCTGTAGTCGAACCGCTCGTTGGCCGAACCCGCCGCCGCGCCGGCACGCTGTTCTGGATCGCGATTGGCTGGATCGGCCTGGTAATCGCCGCGGCCGCGACCGCCGGCCTGTTGCCGATCCCCAGCCCGACAGACATCGATATGCTGGGGCGCCGAGCGGGACCGTCCGTCGAGCATTGGTTCGGCACCGACGGCCTGGGGCGCGACGAGTTCTCCCGGCTGTTGTTCGGCGCCCGCATCTCCTTGGGCGTCGGGCTGTTGGCGCCGGTGATCGGTCTTATCTTCGGCGGCACGCTGGGCATGCTGGCCGGCTACTTTCGCGGCAGGTTCGAAACCCTGATCGCCAGCGGCGTCGATGTCGTGCTGGCTTTTCCACCGCTGGTACTGGCGATGGCTGTCACCGCCTATCTGGGCCAGTCGGTGCCGAACCTCATTCTTGTGCTGGGATTCCTGGGCATCCCCGCTTTCACACGGGTTGCCCGCGCCGCGACTCTCAGTCTGTCGCAACGCGAGTTCGTCACCGCCGCCCGCGCCATCGGGGCCAGTCACGCACGCATCCTGCTGCGCGAATTGCTACCCAATGTCGCCCTCCCTCTGATGGCCTTTTTTCTGCTCGGTGTCGCCGTCACCATCGTGGTCGAAGGCGCCCTGAGTTTCCTCGGCCTTGGCGTGCCCCCGCCCGCACCCAGTTGGGGCATCATGATCGGCGAGGGCCGCGAAAGCCTGGATGTCGCGCCGATGCTCGCCTTCCTCCCGGCGATCGCCATGTTCCTGACCGTGCTGGCGTTTAACCTGGTCGGCGACACGTTGCGCGCACTCACCGACCCGCGGCCGGGGGCTTTGTGACGGTCCTGCTCTCCCTCGAAGGCCTGACCGTGGACTTGCCAACATCACGCGGGAATCTGCGCGCGGTGGATGGCGTGGACCTGACGTTGGCGCCCGGGCAGACGCTTGGCATCGTCGGCGAGTCCGGCTGTGGCAAAACAATGCTGTCGCGGGCAATCCTGCAGTTGACGCCGAAACGGGCGCGCGTCGGTGGGCGGGTGATGTTCGAGAGCCAGGATCTGTCGAAGCTGCGGCCCGATGCGCTGCGGCGATTGCGCGGGCCGGCCTTGGCGGTGGTATTCCAGGACCCGATGACGTCACTCAATCCGGTGCTGACGATCGGCACGCAGTTGGTGGAAACCTTGCAGGCGCATCTGGCTTTGGATGGGAGGGAGGCGGTGCGCCGGGGCATCGAGTTGCTGGCGGCGGTTGGCATCCCGGCGCCCGACCAGCGCATGCGACAGTATCCGCACCAGCTTTCGGGCGGGATGCGGCAGCGTGTGGCGATCGCCATCGCGCTGTCGTGCGAGCCCCGGTTGCTGATCGCGGACGAGCCGACAACGGCGCTTGATGTGACGGTGCAGGCTCAGATCCTGGATTTGCTGGCGCGGGAGACGCGGCGGCGGCACATGGCGATGATCCTGATCACGCATGATCTCGGGGTCGTGGCCGGGCGGACGGATGAGGTCGCGGTGATGTATGCCGGGCGGATTGTCGAGCGGGCGCCGACCCGGGCGTTGTTCCATGGGCCGCGTATGCCGTACACCGAGGCATTGCTGGCGGCGATTCCGAAGCTGGACACGCCGCCGCACACACGCTTGCCGACGATCGAGGGACGGCCGCCAGACCCGACGCGGCCGATGCCGGGCTGTGCCTTCGCGCCGCGTTGCCGCTATGCCGAGGCTGACTGTCTGGTCGAAAAACCTGACCTGGCGCCTGGCGATGTTGGCCATGACTTTGCCTGTTGGCATCCGCGATGATTGGGCCGCTGCTGGAGGTTTCCGGCCTCGTTGTCGAATATTCCGTGGGCGGGCGCACCGTTCACGCGGTGTCGGGCGTCAGTTTCGGCGTGCGCCGCGGCGAGACGCTGGGACTGGTTGGCGAGTCAGGCTGCGGCAAATCCACGCTGGGCCGGGCCGTGCTGCAACTGATCCGCTCGACCAGGGGCGAGGTGCGTTTCGATGGCCACGACCTGACGGCAATGCGCGGCGAGGCGCTGCGAAAGATGCGCCAACGGGTGCAACTGATTTTCCAGGACCCGATCGCCTCGCTCAACCCGCGCCGGCGCACCGGCGACATCATCGCCGAACCGCTGATCGTCGCTGGCGTGCGCTCCCGTGCCGAGCGCGACCGGCGGGTACGCGCGGTGATGGAGGCGGTCGGGCTCGATCCCGACACCACCATGAACCGGCTGCCGAGCGAGTTCTCCGGCGGCCAGTGCCAGCGCATCAGCATCGCCCGGGCGCTGGTGCTGGAGCCGGAGCTGATCGTGTGCGACGAGCCGGTATCCGCGCTGGATGTGTCCATCCGCGCCCAGATCCTCAATCTGTTGGAGGAGATGAAGGACCGGTACGGCCTGACCCTGCTGTTCATCGCGCACGATCTGGCGGTGGTGCGCGCGGTCAGCGACCGGGTGGCGGTGATGTATCTTGGCCGGCTGTGCGAGGTCGCGCCGACTGACAGGCTGTTTCGCCAGCCGGCGCATCCCTATTCCCGGCTGCTGCTGGACGCGATCCCGCTGCCGGACCCGGATATTAGGCCGATGGAGGGCATCGCGGTGGGCGAACCGCCGTCACCGATCGCACCACCGTCCGGCTGTCGGTTTCGCACAAGATGCCCACGCGCCGACGCGGTCTGCGCCAGCGACATGCCCGAGCTACGGTTGTGGGCGGAGGACCAGTACGTTGCGTGCCATCATCCGTTGACCGTTCCGACGTAGGCACAGACTGGGCGGCTTTCGCAAAGACGGTTTTTCGGGCGCTTGATGCCCGGGTGTTCCCGTGATGGAAAGCATCAGTAAGTGCGGGGTGATGGCCGGAGCGGCAGATTTTTGAGGATTCATGTTGAGACCAAACAACGCCTCACAATTTCTGATGCTCTCGGCGATGCAAGCGAGAAGCGCGACAAGCGGCCGTCTCGTTGCAGGGAACGATCAGACGTTGAAAGCGAGCGGTTGACCGGGAACGGCGCAGTCGTATGCCACGAGCCTTCCGGTGGAGGACAGCGTGACGAAGGCGGTGCACAGGTCCGAACCACCAAACGCGATATTGGTTGGCACCTGATCGTCGAACGCGATCTCTTCGGCAATCGCGCCGGTCGGCTCGATCACGCTGATCCGCCCGGGGATCGTCGCCACATGGATGCGGCCCAAACTATCGACGGCCAGGGAGTCGAAATAGTTGAAACCGCCCGGGCCGGCGACCAATCGTCCGGGTTCCCACATCAGACCGCCGCGGCGGGTCACGATTTCGCCGGGGCCCGCGACCTCGAACGCCCAGAGACGGGCGGTCATGGTTTCAGCGACATACAGTGTCCCGCCGTCCGGGGATAAACCGATGCCGTTGGGCATGTCGAGCGGGAACAGCACCTCGCGGATCGACGAGCCGTCCGTTGTCGCATAGTAAACCGCACCCCGGTCCCGCGTGCGCCGGTGCAGGCGCCCGTGATCGGTGAAGTAGAAGCCGCCATGGCGGTCGAAAACGATGTCGTTCGGGCCCTTGAGGGTCACATCGCCACAGGTTCGGTAAAGCACCGTCGCATGTCTGGTGCCGAGGTCCACCGCCTCTATCCAACCTCCTGCGTAGTCGTTGGACACCAGGCCCGGCATCAGGCGACCGTCGCGTTCGTGCCAGCGCGAGCCACCATTGTTGCAAACGTAGCACCTTCCATCCGGACCGATCGCGGCACCATTCGGGCCGCCACCCAGCCTGGCGACAATCGTTTTAGCGCCGGACGGGGCCACGCGGGTCAGCCGGCCGGCTTCCAACTCCACGACGAGGACGCTGCCGTCGCTGAGTGGAACAGGACCTTCCGGGAAACGCAGGCCGTCCGCGACCAGCCGCTGCGGATACTTGACCAAATGCCGCTCCTTGCGATTGTGCGACATTACGGCTAGGCATTCTGGAACGTCAACGCCGTCCGCACATTATACTGGAAGCGGCGATCGAAGGGGGCGGAGCATAGGATGGCATTGCACTTGCTGGTCGTTGGCGCCTCCGGCGTCGTGGGCCGGAACATTCTGCGGCATTTCGAGGCACGGCCGGACTGGGAGCTGACGGGTCTGGGACGGCGCCAGATAGAGTTCGACACGCGCGCCCGCATCCACTCACTCGACCTGCAGGATGCCGGCGCCTGCGAAGCCAGCGCTGCACAGTTCAAAAACGTTACTCATGTGATATACTGCGCCACCTATGAGAAGGAAAATCTGCTCGCCGGGTGGCTGCAGGCCGAACACGCCGATACCAACATCGCCATGCTGAGCAACCTGATGGAGCCGTTGCGACGACATGCGCCCGGCTTGCAGCGAGTATTGCTGCTGCAAGGAACCAAGGCCTATGGCGCGGCCGCCGGGACGTTCAAGGTACCCGCCAAGGAAGAGGATCCGCGCTACCTGGCACCAAATTTCTATTACGGACAGGAGGACTATATCCGCGAGGCGCAGTCAGGCGCAGCGTGGACCTGGTGTGCGCTGCGACCGCAATTCGTCTGTGGATTTGCGCTGGGCAGCCCCATGAACGGTTTGTCGGGGCTTGCCATCTACGCGGCGATCTCACGCGAACTCGGTCTGCCGCTACGCTACCCCGGCGGCCCGTCACGCATTATGGAAGCAACGGATTCGCGCCTGCTCGCCGCGGCGGCGGAATGGGCGCTGACCACGCCGGCCTGCGCGGGTGAGATTTTCAATATCGTCAATGGCGATTGTTTCACCTGGGACTCGCTTTGGCCGAAGATCGCGGCGGCGTTCGGAATGCAGGTGGCGCCCGCCGCTCCAGCCCGGCTGACCCGGATCATGCCTGGCAAGGCGGATGTCTGGCAGCGCATCGTCGAACGTCACGGGCTGCACAGGCATAGCCTGCAAGAACTTGTACCGAACTGGGGCATGGTCGATTATCTGCTCGGCTATAAGACCCCGCCTGAACCGATGATCCTGTCCAGCCTCAAGGCAAGACGCTACGGTTTCAACGGCTTCGTCGATAGCGAGCAAATGTTCCTGGATTGGATCGATATCCTTCGGGCAGAGCGGATCATTCCGCCATGAGCGGTAAAATGACATCTGATACGATATTGATCCGCGGCGAACCCGCGCCCTTTGTGTCGGTTCCGGCCCTCGTGCGCGGCAAGGCGCGGCAGCACGGCGACCGGATATTCGCGACCGTGGACGGGCGCACGCTGAGTTACCGGCAACTCGACGTGTTGTCGGACACAGTGGCGGCCAACCTTGTGCGGATCGGCATCGCACCGAATGACTGCGTCGCCAGCCTTTTGGGGAACTGCACCGAGCAGTTGCTTGGTTGGATCGGAACCAACAAGGCGGGGGCGATCTGGGCACCCATGAACGCCAGCCTGACGGGCGACGACCTGGCGCATACGGTGCGCAACAGCGCCCCGCGCGTGCTGATTACTGATGACGAGGGGGCGGCGAAATTCGCGTTGCTGCCGCCAGAACTGCAATCGGAAATCCGACTCTGGCTGATCGGGACCTCCGGCGAATTTGGTTTACTGGAGGCAACGGCGGACGGGCCGCCGGAGATTTGCAACCGGCCCGGCGATCCGGCGATGATCCTTTACACCGGCGGAACTACCGGGCTGCCGAAAGGCGTCGTGCTGCCGCATTTCGCCATCGTCGCCGCCGGGTACCGCTATGGCGAGACACTATCGGCTACCGCCGCCGACCGGCACTACACCTCACTGCCGTTGTTCCATGCCAGCGGAGTCCAGTTGGGCATCGTCGGCCCCCTGGTCAACAATATGACTGTAGTAATGGACTGGCGGTTCAGTGTTTCGAACTATTGGCAACGCGTCGTGGAAGTCGGCGCGACCATTATCGATCCGGTCAGCACCATGATGTCAACGCTCGTCTTGCAGCCGCCCGGTCCGCTCGACCGGCAGCATAAGGTTCGGATCACCACCGGCGTGAACGCCCAGATTCCGCCCGCGATACCGGAGGCGTTCACCCGCCGGTTCGGCATTCCCATTGTCGAAATCTACGGGTCTTCGGAAACGGGCGGTGCGATGGCGACCGGCAATCGCCTGGACAGCGCCGTGTCCGGTTCTGTGGGTAAGCCGCACGGATGGTCGCAGGTCGCTATTGTCGATGACAACGACTGCGAAGTCCCGCCTGGAGTGCAGGGCACCATCGTGCTGCGGCCGACAGTCCCGTTCACCTTCATGCTGGGGTACCAGAACGACCCCGAGGCGACGCGCAAGGCGTGGCGTAATCTCTGGTTTCACAGCGGCGACTTTGGCCGGCTTGACGCGGATGGAAATCTGTTCTTCGTCGGGCGGCAGGCGCACTGGTTGCGTCGCCGCGGCGAGAATATTTCCGCCTACGAGATCGAGGCCGTTTTGACCCGCCACCCCGGGGTTCGCGAGGCCATCGTAACCGGGGTTCCGTCGGAGTTGGGGGAAGAGGACGTGAAGGCGTGGATCATCCCCGAAGGTCCGGCGCCGGCGGAACTGGACCTGATCCGCTGGTGCCTGGCGGCGCTGGCGGCTTTCAAAGTGCCCCGCTACATCGCATTCGTGGACGAGTTCCCGCGTTCGGCGACAAAGCGGGAAGTGGAACGGGCGAAAGTCAAACTATGGGATGGCACGGGGCACTGGGACCGGGAACGGGTGCTGGGCCGGCTGTCGCCGCAAGATTTGGCGGAGGCCGTTCGCGCGGACCCGGCTGGTAACTAGGCACCGTGATATTGACGGGTCGCGAGATGGTTTTCCTGGCTTCTCGGCACCTCGGCCTGATGTCAGTAGAAGGGCCATTTCTATTCGGCCAGACCGCTTTCGGTGGGGACCAGACCTACTCGGAGATTGTGTGCAGGTCCGCTGCTGGCCGGAAGCGGAACTGCGGCTCAAGAAAGACAAACACGAAATCCAGAACTACTGTGCACGATTGCATACAGTAAATCGGTGGCTGGTCACTTCTAACGGGAAGTAATGTGATGATCACGATTATAGATGAGATTATTTTCTAAAAAGCCACCATTTCGACAAGTCGTATTGTCAGTGGACGTCTTTTGCCAGCCCTTGCTTGCGCGATAATTAGAAGAGCGTATCACCAAGTATAACCATGCCTCTGTACGCTGGATTATTTTCCAGTTTTACTTCGACTCGATATACGCCGTCAATTAGCTTCTGCCGAAAAATCCAGTTCGATGCGGGAGGATTAGGGTGGGGTGCATGGTCCGAATTGAAAAAATTGATGACGTTCTTTCCGTTTGCGTCCCATACATCAATTTTCACTGATATACTCCTGAGGTCTCGTCTTGGATTAAGGCGAAATACAATTCCATCATTTGTTAGTCCTATTTTTTGAACAAAAGTATACTCCTTCTGGAATACTTTGAGCGCGTCCGATACATGGCAGAGATTTTCCCATTCGGCGCGATTGCCACCGAGCATGTAAAGAAGTGAGTCACGCTCTGGTTCTGATCTGAAGTAGATTGCCCGGAGGCATGTGCGCAAATCGAGCGGCGAACTGGGTAATATCTCAGCGCATCTGGCATCCGTATAAGAGCGATCTCCTCCGGTGCTTCCCTCTGAGAATACCTTGAGGAAGGGTATCTGCGAAAAGTATGCCTCGTCCGATCCTGGCTCGGTATGGGTGAGTTGCATGTTCTTATCAGAGAACATGATATCCGGACGCGTTAGTACGGTCTTTGCATCAAGAGCAAACATAACAAGGACCGCGGCATGCGCGGACTCGCCGTAGTTACATTCCCCGGCTTTGCGGATCCCCTCAATGTGCCACTGCGTAGGGGTTTTCGGCCGAAAGTAGAGCCTTACCCGGCTATGGGCATGGTCGCGGGCATCGATAACTCCGGGCGCCGCCACGTCTTTAGGGCGTTGATTTATTGCGTCGCTCCTCGATCGCAGGTAGCCATCTTGGAGGATGGCCACCGCGTTCTCGATCGGCGCATGGTGAAATAGATTTGCGGGCCAGCGTTTGCGATGAGGATAAACCGGGCTGGTGAGGCGCTGCTGCCAGTCCGCGATATGGGCGTCAACAAACGCGGCACTTAGTGCCATGCAAGCTCATGTTGCTGCTTTGTCTGCCCCGTCGAAGCGAGGCCGCTCATTTCAGGACGCCGCTCGACTGCATACTCAGGCTCCGAATTTCCCGGACGTTGAATTTGAACTGGCCGAGCATTCGGCAGTACACTGAGCAAAGATAGCAGCAGCTCGCCACCGCCTCTGATCGACCATCCAGCCTTGTCCTTTGTGACGAGCCCATTCTGTAGCTCGAACCAGACCCCCCGAAGGTCGTCCTTCTCGAACAGGCAAGTCGCCGAAGGTGTCTCAATCGAAAGTTCTCCGTCCTCACTCAAATGAGCGGCAAAGGTATCCTGCGACCCGAGTGTAGCAAGGCGGCCGCCGGAAAGGCTGAGCTCACGTCCTATCAACGCCATGAAGCCGTCGAACGAATTGCCCTCACTGCCATCTTCTCTGAGTGCTGCGGCGACAGGCCCCAGGTGTTCAGGCAAGCCAACGTTCACCGTAAAGTCATGAATATAAACAGGAATATTCACTTTTGAGAGGTAGTGCTCCATCACAGGCCGCACGTCATCCCACTCAAGATTACCGTTCCCGCAGCCGAGTTTTGGGAATGATATCTCCGCAATTCCCTGCTCCGCATAAGCGGATACAAACTTCGCGAGCCCTTGCTCTATCCACTCAAGCTTCGATGGGTTGCGCCAATGAACCTTTGTAGGAAAATTAAGAACCCAACTTCCGCAGCCGCGCCAAAGCCAAAGCTTGCCCGGCACGAGCGCTTTTTGATCACAGATGCGCTTGTATGCTTTGAACATATCAGGCT
>JAYUEJ010000588.1:0-12354 GCA_043739265.1 Rhodopila sp.
GAACGCGTCGTGCTATTCGGGTCCCGAGCGCGGGGGGACGCCAGACCGGATTCCGACTATGACATCGCAGTGTTCATCCACGAACCCGAAAGCTTCGGCGATGAGGCTGGGCGGCTGGCAGAAGCCGGAATTGACATACTTTTTGACATTGGCGCTGTGATCAATGCGACACCATTTCATGCTGGAGCCTATACGGATCGCACTGGTTTTATGATGGAACTCCGGCGCGATGGGATCGACCTGTGATGCCGGAAGCCGACCGATACCTTGCCAAAGCGCACGAGAGCCTCGGCGAGGCGCGGCAGATCATTCAAATCGGGTTGGCAGCGGTTGCCGCGCGGTCCGCCTACTATGCGGCCTTCCACGCCGCTGAAGCCTATATTTTCGCTAAAACCGGCCGCGTCGGCAAAACACATGCAGGCGTGCGAACGGAATTTGTCCGTCTTGCAAGGAATGAAGCCAAAATCAGCCGCGCCATGACCACTTTTCTGCCCAAGGCTTATCAATACAAGGAAATCGGCGATTATAATATTGACCCGAAAATCGTTGTGACGATGCTGAACGCTGAAACGGCGATTACCGCAGCCGAGGAATTTCTGACTTGCATTGGATCGATCCTCGCCTGAACCACTCCCCTACCCCGTCCCACTCAACATCCCAATCCCCGCCACGATCGCCTGCCGCTTATCCAGCGCGAACCGCTCGGTTTCATCCTGTAGCCGGGTCAGGCCCTGCCACAGTTCCCCCCAGGCATCCAGCGGCCGCAGCGCCACAAGCCGTTCCTGATCGGGATCCGCCCTGCCCCGCACGCTTTCGCGCACCGCCGCCGCCACCCCTGCCCTCACCAGGTCCATGAACGTCGAAAACCCGGTTTCGCTGCGCCCAAGGAAGTCGGCGATCTCATACCCACGGGATACCGGCACCGCGGGCAGGTCGGACAGCAGCTTGTCCACCAACTTCGCGATCTTCAGCCCCTCATCCTCCACCAGCATCATCGCCCGGCCAGGCGATCCCTCGGCCAGGGTGAGCAGCCGGCCGCGTTCGTCGGCTTGCAATTGCGGCAGGTACTGGCTGAGCAATTGCCCCATCGGTTCGTCCGCCAGCGGAGTCAGACGCAAACGGCGGCAGCGGCTTCGGATGGTCGGCAGCAGCCGGCCGGGTGATGCGCATACCAGCAGCAGGATCGCGCGCGGTGGCGGTTCCTCCAGGATTTTCAGCAACGCATTGGCCGAGGCCGCATTCAGATCCTCCGCACCATCGACCACGACGACGCGCCAGCCGCCCTCGGCCGGCGTCAGCGACATGAAGCCGTTGACCTTGCGCACGTCCTCGACCGCGATCTGGGTCTTCATGCGCCTGGTCTTCTCGTTCAACACACGCTCGATCGTCAGCATGTCGGCGTGGGAGTTGGCGGCGACGCGGCGGAACACCGGGTCGGCGGGGTCGAGCGCCAGGGAGTTCTCGGTGGTCCGGCCGGCCAGCAGGCGGCGCGCGAAGCGGTATGCCAGTGTGGCTTTGCCGACTCCCTCGGGTCCGGTGATCAGCCACGCATGATGCATCCGCCCCGCGCTGATCGCGTCGAGGATGGTGGCCTCGGCTTCGGGGTGGCCGAGGAGAATGGGGTTGGCGCGGGGTTCGGGGGCGGGCATGGAAGGGTTATAGCGGCAGATCGACGCGGGGCGAGTGGTCCTGTCGCACCGGCCGAGCGGCCCTTCGAAAAAATGTCACAGACATGACCGACCGCGTCCAACGCCGGCCTGGTTTTGCCGACAGGCCGAACCTGTTATGATCTCCCGGACGCGTGCTTGATCGCGTCCTTAAGGTCTTCCTCTTCCTCGCAGCCGAGCCGACAAAGTGGTTCAAGCTTTGCGAGGTTTTCCTTTGCCTTATCGATTTGTCCAAGCTCTATGTATAATTCGCCCTGATACTCCAGCGCACCCTTGTGCCCGGGATCGGCGTCGAGTGCCTTGCGATAGTAGGTCATCGCCTGGGCGCGGTCGCCGGTTTTGCGCAGGGCAAATCCCATCAGGCTATAAACGTCGGGATGCTGGGAATTGACCGCGATGGCTTTCAGTTGGGTCAAAGCCGCGTCGTAGTTCCGCACCTTGATCGCGGCGCGCACCGCTTCCAGGTCAGGCGCGCCCTTGGAGGGGGTGTTCGTATCGAACGCATGCGCGGCGGACACCGGCACCGCCACGCCAAGCAGGAAGGCGAGACCGGCACGCAGGACCAATGTGGACATGAAACGACCCCTTTTTTCAACGCCGACAAAATCAAGCAGCATCAGGCTGCCTCCATGGTGTGGCCATAGTCAATGATCGACTGATAAACCAGTCCCCGGAACGCCATCCGGCCGTACAATCGTTGCCCTGGCGCCTGGATCAGCATGATCGGAACCAGCTTTTCAGAGTTCGACCACGACGTACTGCTGTTCGACGGTCACCGGGATCGTTTCTGCGACATACGGCCCTTCGACGACGCTTTGCCCTTCGGCAACCTCCACCGGATAGGTACGAACGCCGATCTTCGACGGGTCGCAGAAGCTCTGGCCGGTGCGGACATCGAACTCCCAGCCATGCCACGGGCAGCGCAGGATTTCGCCCTTGCGGGAATAGCGATACTCGCCGGGTTCGTCGGATTCGATCAGTCCGGTCAGGATGCCCTCACACATCGGGCCGCCCTGGTGCGGACAGCGGTTGAACAGTCCGAAGAATTCACCACCCAGGTTGAACACGGCGATCTGCCGGCCGCGGATCGTAACGAGTTTCCGTTGACCCGGCGGGATTTCCCCAACCGTTGCCACCACATGCTTGCTCATGATCCAGACGTTCCCGTGCTTCGGTGCTTCACGCCAGGACGGTAATCAAGCCAGGCCCTCGCCGCAATCGCTGCCGGCGCCTTACCGTACCAACGCCAACACGATCTCTATCACGATCAACACCACGATGGTGATCTCCAACACGTCCGAGCGGCTGCCCGATGCCTCATTGTACAACGCCGTGTAGGTATCCCGGATCAGCGACAGCTTCCGGTCCACCGCCGCGCTGACGATGGGTACCCGCAGCGATTCCAGCGCCCCGGCGTAAACGCGAGCCAAGTAAACATCCTCGGTCACTTGCAGCGCGTTGTCCACTTTCTCGGTCAGCTCGGTTACTTCGGCGACCATTGTATAGAGCCGCCGTGCCAGGTCGGCGAAGCGCCGCGCGCCCGGCAGCGCCCACCGCCGCCTTGTTGCCTCCACAAGGTCGTACATGCGCGGCAGTTCGGCATCCAGCAGCTCGTCGTAATACCGCATCTCCAGCAACTGGGCGTTGGCGACCTCCAGCACGTCGAGGACGTCGGTATCGCCACGCGGCTCATGGATGAAAGCCCGATCCCAGGTCAGTGCCACGAGATCATCGGTATAATAGGAGTAGCGGTGCCGCAGCAGGTCCTGCCGAGCACCGTTGGACAGTTTGCGTTGCTCGCCGGACAACAGGGGGATCAAATCCAGGCGCTCCGCCAAGGCTTCGGCGGTCACGGTTTCGCTGAACCTTGTGGTGACGCCGATCAGGTAATCTTCCTCCAGCGTGATTGGCGTCGGCCGAACCAGCGCGTCGCCGACTCCCTGGCGGACGCGATCCAGCAGATTCGTCCACACGATGGTCGCCGATACCGGGCCGATGGCGCGATCCACCGTGTTCAGGTGCCGGCAGAACGCGTCCCACGACAGATCCGCGACCGTTACTCGCAGGGCGATGCTGACCACGCCGAAATCGAAAAGCCGGGCGGTGATGCTGGCCTGCACCGGCCCGTCCTGGAGTGGTAGCGTTATGGTGCCCAGGCCCAGGGCGACCGGCGGCACGCCGAAGGCGATCGCCTTGGGGGGCGTGGTCGTCAGCCGGCCTCGGTAGCTTTCGGTGCGCACCGTGCGCGCCCAGGTTTCCTCGGCTTTGGCGAGATCGATCGCGTAAGCGACATCGAACAGGCGGTACGCAAGGATGTAGCCGGCTTCGACATCCAGCGTGGCAACCGCATCCCCGGTCATCGCGCTACCCCGCCGCCCCCTGCCCCTGCAAAAACCGCTGTGCGGCGCCTGGATCGATCAGGGCATGCACGTCAAACCGAGCCGGAACGATATCGGCCCAGGCGTTCAGGTGGGCATGCAGGGCCTCGTTCGATGCAACATCGAACAGGACCACTGCCCCGCGTCCGACCTTCGCGTGGACCGACCGCACCTGCCCGGCGTCAATCAACGGCTGGATCCATGTCCAATAACGCTGCCGCGCCGCGGTCACACTTGACGGCGGTTCGGGCCGAGGTTCGCTGATGACCAGAAAAAGCATCAAAATTTCCCCTATGCGCGAATGGCCGGTGGGCGGCGCAGTGCCCAGAACGCGATGCTGCCGCAGACGTAGAAGAAAATCGACAGCCCGAACGCGAAACGGTAGCTGCCGGTGGTGTCGAACACGAAGCCAGCCAACCAAGCTCCCGCCGCCGCGCCCAAACCGGTGCCGATGGTGATCACCCCGAGGATAGCGCCCAGGTTCGGCCCCGGGAACAGGTCGGCGGTCTTGGCGGTGATCGCCGGCCCTCGCGCGCCCCATGTCAGTCCGAAGAAACACGCATGCAGCCACAGTAACGCATGCTGATCCGGCGAAGTAATCATCATCGCGAACACCACGCCCAGGATCGAAGTACCATAGGTAACGACCGCCGAAATCTCCCGCCCGACGTAATCGGACAGCGTGCCGGTGATAATCACCCCCGGCAGCGACAGGAAAGCGCCCATGCCCAGCACGCCGGCGGCGTAAAGCTTGTCGAACCCGATATCGACGGCGAACGCCAACTGGTGCAGCGCCACGAGGAAACTGCCCAATCGGGTGAACATATAGACCACGAACAGCAGCCAGAAATGCGGCGTCCGCACCGCCTGGCGAACCGTCCACCCGTCCAGGTCCGACACGCGGCGACGGCCGGGTTGCTCCGCGCCACGAAACATCGAGGCCAGCGGCAGCAGGATCACCGCCATGAACACGCCCTGCCACAAATAGGCGCCGCGCCAACCGAAACCGGAGATCATCAGCGTGGTGACCGGCGCCGAGAAGGCCCGCGCGAACCCGTTCGCCGACTGCACGACCGACACCGCCATGCCGCGGTTGCGGACGAAATGCCGCGACAGCAACGGCACGAACACCACCAGCCCCAGGCAGTTCGCCCCCAGCGTCATCACCACGCCATACAGAACCACGATATGCCAAAGTTCCGTCGCCATGGAATTGGCGACCAGCCCAAGCGTCAGCAGCGCTCCGCCCGCTATGATCAGTCGCGACGGCCCCAGGCGGTCCACCAGCCACCCCACCAGCGGCGAGCTTATTCCCGTCACCACCTGCGACACCGAATACGCCAGCGACACCTGTGCTCGGCTCCATCCGAACACTTCGATGAAGGTGACCAGGAATACGGTGTAGGCGTGCATGAAGCCGGCACCGACGGAGAAGGTGCCGAACGCGGCGGCCAGCAGCAGCCACAGCTTTGTGTTGGAGGGAGTTTTCAGGTCGATCATGGACCGACTATACGCGAGAACCCGTCATTGGCTATTTTATCAGCCCCGCGCTGCGTGGCAGAAACAGAGAAAGTTCCGGGATACAAATGATAAACATCAGCCCGATCAGCAGTGCCAGCAAATAGGGCCAGTAGGTCTTCGCATGTTGCCCAACCGAGACATCCGCGAACCGCAACGCCATCAGCAGTCCAACACCCAGCGGTGGCGTGAACAGGCCGATGCCGACCGCGGCCGTCTGCACGATGTCGAAATGGACCGGATGGATGCCGATCCTGGTGGCGATCGGAAACACCACGGGGATCAGCACGACGGCCGCCGGCAGGCCTTCCAGCACCATGCCGAACAGCAACGTCATCAGCGCCACGCCGGTCAGGAACAGCCACGCATGGCCTTCCAGCGGGGCAAGCACCCAGGCGAGGAACGCAGGCGCGCCGGACAGGCCCAGCAGATACTGAAAGATCGTCGCCACGGCCAGCAGGAACACCACGACACCGGTCAGCACGCCGGCATCGTAGGCAAGATGCAAAACCTCCATCCAGGTAACATTTTTATAATAGAATTTCGCCGCGAGCAGCGAGTACAGCGCGACGATCGCCCCTGCCTCGGTCGCAGTGAAGGCGCCAAGGTAAAATCCGCCCAGGATGACGACCGGGATGACCAGCGGGACGGCTGCGTTCTTCAGGGCTTTCAGAATGCGGTCGAAGCTGGTGCGGGTATCCTTCGGCCATTTGAGGAAATGCGCCTGAATCAACACAAGGATGCACAGGCAGGCACCGATCACCGCGGCCGGAATGAAGCCGGCCAGGAACAACGCCACCGCGGACTGATTGGTCACCGCGCTGATCACGATCATGAAGATCGCCGGCGGCACCAGCATCCCCATCGCGGTGCCGGCGGCAATCAGCGACGCACCATCCTCGGGCCGGTAACCGGCTTTTTTCAGCGACGGCATCAACGCGGAGCCGAGTGCGGACACCTCGGCCATTTTGGAACCGCAGATGTCGGAGAAGAAATACGACACCACGATCACCGACATTCCCAGACCGCCGCGCAGCCAGCCCACCAACGCCCTGGCCAGTTCCACCAGCGCGGTGGACATGCCAGCCCGTTCCATTAGCGAACCGGCGAAAACGAAGGACGGGATCGCCAGCAGAACCCAGCTTTGCGATGCGGAAACGATTGTCGAACTGAGTTGCTGCAGCGGCAGGCCGCCGGCCACCATGCCGACGACTCCGGCCGCCCCCAGGCAGAACACGATCGGCAGAGACAGGAGCAGCAGAATCAGGAAGGTGGCGAGGGTGGCGAGAAGGATCACGATGCTTACTCCCGCACGTCGGCGAAGGAATGTTCTGGTCCGGCTGGCCGCCTCGCCGCGTCGAGTGCGAACAGCGCCATCAGGATGCCCCCGGCAACCGTGGAGCCGTAGAGCCAACCCAGGCTCATTTCCAATGCCGGCGAGGTCAATGTGATGTTCAGCAGCACCAGCTTGTATCCGAACCAGGCGACCACCCCGCCAAAGCCGGCGATGATCAGATTATTGACGATATGCAGCCCGGCGCGTGTCTGTTCGGAAAAATGATGCGTGATGAGACTGAGTGCGAAATGGCTGCGTTCCTTGACCGCGATCGCGGCGCCGACCAGGGTCAGCCAGGCCAGGGTCGTTTCGCCGACTTCCTCGACCCAGAAGAAGTTGGGCTGATCCCAGTCCAGCCAGTCGGTGATCGGCAGCAACACGTAACGCGCCAAAACGCCATAGAGCATGACGCCGATGGCGAACAGAACGAGGCCACCCAGGAAAACCCTGGGCAGCAGGAACAAAAATCGCATGTGTATCAGACTTTCGTGGCGACGATTTGTTCCCAAAGTCCACTGTACTTGCTCTCGTATTGCGGCCACAGTTTCGCCTTGGCGATATCGATGAACGGCGCCAGGTCAGGCTGGTTGACGATCATGCCGCGCGATTCCAGCTGCGCCCTGGCACTGACCAGGGTGTCCACGTCCTCGGTCACCTTGCGGACCACGCCCTGCGCTTCGCGGCCGGTATCCATCATCAGTTTCTGTTGATCGGGACGCAGATCGTTCCAAACTTGCAAGTTCATCGCGATCAGCGTGGCACCATAATTGTGGCCGGTCATCGAGTAGTATTTCGATACCTCATAAGCCTTCAGCGGCACCATGTTGACGACCGGCAGATCGGCGCCGTCGATGACGCCCTGCTGTGCGGCGGTAATCACCTCGGCCCAACCCAGCGGCACCGCCACGGCGCCCAGGCTGTTGACGGTATCGGCGAACACCTTGGACGGCTGGGAACGGAGTTTCAGGCCATGCAGGTCTTTCGGCACATTGATCGGCCGCTTGGCATTCCAAAAGTGGCGGAAGCCGTAGTCGAAGTAATAGATGACCTTCACACCGTATTTCTGCTGGAAAACCTTGTCCAGGTCGTCGCCGACCTTGCCGTTCATGATCGTGTAGGCCTGCTGGTAGCTGCTGATCAAATAACCGACCAGGAAAACCCCCATTTCGGGGAACAACGTCGCCGAGGCTCCGCCAGGGTTCCCCATGGCGACGTTTCCCGATTTCACCGCGTTCATGATGTCGATCTCTTTGGTCAGCAACGTGCCGCCATGGAAGCTGACATCCAGCTCCCCTTTCGATCGTTCGGTCAGCGCCTTGGCGAACCACTCGGTCGCGATCGCGCCTGATTCCGGCGCCGGATTGACGGCGGCGAGCTGCATTTTTTTCGGCGTGGCCTGCGCGAAGGCTGGCGCGCGGCCGGTGGCCAGGATGCCAGCCAGGCCGCCGGCGGTCTGAAGCAGCGTGCGGCGTGATGAAACGATGCGCATCTTGGATTCCCCTACGTGGTTCTTGGTCGGTTGCCGAACATGATACAGCAGTGGCACGGTATGGGAAACCGGGAAACGGAGCATCGAAATGATCCATAACCATGCGCAATGGGGGCCGGCCGATCAGATCGGCGCCGGCAACCTGCTGACGGTGGAAAAGCGGCTGGCTGCGCTGGGCTCGGTGCGGCAGGGACGCATCTACGACGTCAGCCACGAAATTTTCATGGGCGCGCCGTATATGGCGCCGAACCAGACGCCGTTCCTGATGTCGATCTTCGGATCGTGGCGCGATACCATCAAGCGCCGCCGCAAGATGGGGGCGACGAACGATGCCGGCACCAACCTCGAGCGTATCGAGATGACCGCCCATGTCGGCACCCACATCGACGCGCTGGGCCATTTTTCCAAGGGCGACATGTTGTATAACGGCAACGCCGCGGCGGATGTCGTCACCGACTGGGGTCTGGATCGCCTGGGGATCGAGCACGCGCCGCCGATGATCACCCGAGCGGTGCTGTTCGATGTTGGGGGCGCGTCGCCTTTGTCGCCGGGTCACACGGTGACGCCGGACGACCTGAAACGGGCGGCCGATCGCGGCGGATTTGCAGTGGAATCAGGCGACATCGCACTGATCCGCACCGGCTGGGGCCGTCACTACGGCACCGACAACGCCCGCTATTTGGAAGGTGAGCCCGGCATCGACGTCCCGGCGGCGAAATGGCTGATCGACCAGGGCATCGTCGCGATCGGCGCCGACAATATGGCGGTCGAAGTGTTGCCGAATCCTAACAAAAATCTGCTGATGCCCGTTCACCAATACGCCCTCGCCGAATGCGGCGTGTACCTGATCGAGAATCTGGCCCTGGAGGAACTGGCGGCGGACCGTATCTACGCCGCGTGTTTTATTCTGCTGGCCACGAAGATACGCGGTGCGACCGGCGCGCCGGTGCGTCCGATCGTGATGGTCTGAGACCCTTACAGCAAGGGAGAGGATTGTATGATAGAAGCCATCAGGAACTGGCTCGCCATCGTTCGTGAGGCGATGATCATCGTCGCGATTGGCATGCTGCTGATTTTCCCGACCGAGGTGGGTGCCTGGCTGTTCGCCCGCGGCGTGCAAAAGATCGAGATCGGTGGTGCGACCGTCTCGCTGGCCCAGTTCAACCAGACTCGCGCCGCATTGAACGCGGTTCAGGCGGCCCAGAACGCGTCGGTCACCGCGCCCGAGATCGTAACCGAACTTCAAAACGCCGCCACCCAGCTTCGCATCACACTCGTGGACCAGGTGCGCACCCTCTCGCGCAACGACGCAAGTGGATTACCCAATGGAGGCTGGATTTACCTTGGTACACTCAATGAAGCGAAGACCGACTGGAAGCCAAACCTCTCCAGGGATGTGACCGAAAGATGGCCGGTTCATCCGAACGACATCGTACGGCTTTCGACCGACACCAATCTGCGCGCCGACAGCACCTCGGAAAAGCGCCCGACGTCTCGTATTTTATCGGTCCTGCCGGATGGCACCCGCGTGCGGATCGTCGATCTCGACACCTCCCGCATGGTGGCGGAGGACAGCCAGGACCGCCCCGGATATCGGGCCTGGGCCAACGTCGAGGTCGTCCGTTGAACGCCGATGCGAGCGATCGGAATGGTATAGAAGGATGTAACATCAAGCTATGACCCCTGCGAACTACCAGCCCGTCGATGTCCTGATCATCGGAGCCGGCAACGCCGCCGCCAACGCCGCGCTGGCCGCGCACGAAGCCGGCGCAACCGTGGCCATGGTCGAAACCGCGCCGCAAGAAGCCCGCGCCGGGAACTCCGCCTTCACCGGCGGCGCGTTCCGCTTTGTCTATGACGGCATCGAGGCGTTGTTGAAGCTGGACCCGACCATCGCCGACCTCGATCTGGCGAACATCGATTTCGGCACCTACACCGCCGAACAATACTTCGACGATATGGGACGGCTGACGGATTACCGCTGCGACCCCGACCTGACCGAGGTATTGATCGGCGGATCCTACCAATCCGCCCTCTGGCTGAAGCAACACGGCGTCAAATTCCAGCCCGCTCTCGGCCGGCAAGCGTTCAAAATTGATGGAAAATTCAAGTTCTGGGGCGGGCTGGCGTGCCACATCCATGGCGGCGGCCTGCATCTGGTGGCGACACTGCACGCGGCGCTGGAGAAAGCCCGTATCCCGGTCCTGTATGACACGACAGCGTATCAACTGCTGACCGGCGACGCCGGCATCAAGGGTGTAAAAGTCCGCCACGGCGGCCGTTCGTACGACCTGCGTGCGAAATCCGTTGTGCTGGCCTGCGGCGGCTTCGAATCCAACGCGGAAATGCGCGCCCGCTACCTCGGTCCGAACTGGGATTTGGCGAAAGTCCGCGGCACCCGCTTCAACAACGGCTATGGGCACCGGATGGCGATGGATATCGGCGCGGCCTCGGCCGGCCACTGGTCCGGCGCGCACGCGGTGCAGTGTGACATGAACGCCCCACCGTACGGCGACATCGCCATCGGCGATCGTTTCCAAAAACACAACTACCCGTTCGGCGTGATCCTGAATGCAAGTGGCGAGCGTTTCCTGGACGAGGGCCTGGATTTCCACAGCTATACCTATGCCAAATACGGCCACGAGGTGATGAAGCAGCCCGGGCTGTTCGCCTGGCAGGTCTTCGACCAGAAGATCGTCGGCCTGCTGCGCGAGGAATACCGTATCGCCCGCATTACGAAGGAAACCGCCGATACGCTGGAGGAACTGGTGACCAGGCTGACGGGTGTCGATCCTGTGGCGGCGCTGGCAACGTTGAAGGCGTATAACGCGGCGCCTCGGCCCGACGTGCCGTTCAATCCGAATGTTCATGACGGTTACCGCACGACCGGTCTGGCGATCGACAAAACCAACTGGGCGCAGAAACTCGATGTGCCGCCGTATCATGCCTATGGGGTCACCGCCGGCGTCACCTTCACCTTCGGCGGTCTGAAAGTAACCACCGAGGCGCAAGTGCATGACACGTCGGGCGTGCCGATCAACGGTTTGTTCGCGGCGGGGGAGATCGTCGGCGGCCTGTACTATCACAACTACGGCAGCGGCACGGGCCTGGTTGCCGGCGTGACCTTCGGACGTATCGCGGGCCAGGGCGCGGCGCGGGTCGCGGCTGGATTGTAGCCGCAGCAGCCGGCCGTCACGCCGCGGGCAGTTGATGCATCCGCCCACCCCGGCTAGCGTCCCCCGACCGGACCAAGCCGGGAAATCAACGAACCCGGATCGTCATCACACGGCCGGGCCAGGAAGGGAATGCACATGATGCCGTCGAAGCCTACAAAGGGTTGGTTGCCCGTTATTGCCGCCGGTCTGCTGATGACCACGACCGTCACCCGGGCCGCCGATCCTGTTCGTGGCGTCACCGATACAGAGATCGTCATCGGCACCATCACCGATCTGTCGGGCGTTACCGCCGTACAGGGCGTGAACAACAGCGACGCCGTCCGCATGGCATTCGACGAAGCCAATGAAAAAGGCGGCATCCACGGCCGCAAGATCAAATATATCGTCGAGGACAACCAGTATCAGGTGCCGCGCGCCGTGCAGGCCATGAACAAGCTGCTGAACAACGACAACGTCTTCGCCACGATCGATGACGGCGGCACCCCGATGAACGACGCCAATATGCCGGCGCAGTTCGCCAAGGGCGTGCCGAACATGTTCCCGCTGACATCGGCCCGGTCGATGTATGAGCCTTACAACAAGCTGAAATTCGCCCAGTTCGCCTCGTATTACGACCAGATGCGCGCCGCGGTGAAATACTTCGCTGAGAAAAAAGGCCGCAAATCGTTCTGCGTCACCTATCAAGACTCCGACTTTGGCAAGGACGTCCTGGCAGGCGTCGTCGCCGAGACCGCGGCCCTCGGCCTCAAGGTGATCGAAACCACCGCGCATCGCCCGACCGATACCGATT
>JAYUEJ010000589.1:0-4122 GCA_043739265.1 Rhodopila sp.
GTCACCGTGACTTCTGTCGCCCAGTCGATGTCCAGGTCGTAGAAGCGCTTGTTCGCGGTGGCGACGGCCTGGCGCAGCTCCGGCAGACCTGGCATCGGCGGATACTGGTTGCGGCTGTCGGCCAACGCGTCGGCGGCGGCCTGGATGACATCGGCCGGTCCCTCGGTGTCGGGGAACCCCTGGCCGAGGTTGATCGATTTGTGTTCGGTCGCGAGCGCCGACATCACCGTGAAGACAGTGGTACCGATCGACCCCAGATAGGTGTTCGCTCCGCGCATCGATGGCACTCCGTCGTGATCAGCCGTGAAGCGGTAAGGCATATCGTTCGGCGGTGCCGTTGGGAAGAGCCGGTTGGATCGTCTAATTTCACCCCAGTTTTTGCTTAAAAAACAGGCGATTTGCATCCGTTTCGACTGCCCAAACAGGCGGCAGGCGGCATTGGTCATCCCGGGTGGGCCGAAACGTGCGCCCGCTCACGGTCATGGCCGGGTCTGTTGCCATGGGCATCGGGACAGGCGGCGGCAGTGGCAGCGGGTCACGATGAGAACCGCTGGTCGGTAACCTTCCTCGTTGCCGGTTGGCACGCCACATGCAATTCTAGGAGACTGTTCATGCCGCTGACATCTTCGAGGCGAAACGGGCAGTCTGAACTTAGTGGGAGGCCCGGCTAAACCGGGCTTGATGAACATGAAAAAGATCGAAGCAGTCATCAAGCCGTTCAAACTCGATGAAGTGAAAGAAGCGCTGCACGAGGTTGGGCTGCAAGGCATCACCGTGGTGGAAGCTAAGGGTTTCGGCCGCCAGAAGGGCCATACCGAGCTTTACCGGGGTGCGGAATACGTCGTGGACTTCCTGCCGAAGGTGAAGATCGAGGTCATCTGCGAAGATAGCGTCGTGGAACGGGCGGTGGAGGCGATCGTCAACGCCGCCCGCACCGGGCGCATCGGCGACGGCAAGATCTTCATCTCCGCGGTGGAGGAAGTGATTCGCATTCGGACCGGCGAACGTGGGGAGGACGCGATCTAGGATTGCGGCGTTCGAACGTGCCGCTTGCGGCGGCGCTGGTTCGGACACGGCAGCCCATTCCAATATCGACCTTATTCCGCCTCCGGCCGTTGGCGAAACCGCCAAAGAAACGGCCGGATCGTGGGGTTTCGCGTGGTGCGGGACTTTAACCTGCCGCGTCCTGTGACGGGCGGGATTTTTGTGGCAACAAGTTATAGATAACGGGGAAAACAGGTATGGCGAAGAAGCCGGCAGCAGTTGCAGCAGTATCGGATCCGAGCGACGAGGTGAGCAAGGTGCTCCAGATGCTCAGCGACAATTCGGTGGAGTATGTGGACCTTCGGTTCACCGATCCGCGCGGCAAGTGGCAGCACACCGCGCAGCACATTTCCACCATGGACGAGGATGCCTTCCGTGATGGGATCATGTTCGACGGGTCGTCCATCGCCGGTTGGAAGGCGATCAACGAGAGCGACATGATCCTGATGCCGGATCCGGCGACAGCGGTGATGGACCCGTTCTCGGCCAAGCCCAGCATGATTATTTTCTGCGATATCGTCGAACCCTCGACCGGCCAGTTCTATGCCCGCGATCCGCGCGCCACGGCGAAACTGTGCGAGGCCTACGTCAAATCGACCGGCATCGGCGACACCGTGTCGATCGGCGCCGAAGCCGAGTTCTTCATCTTCGACAACGTGAAGTTCGGCACCGGCGGCAATTTCGGCCACTTCTCGGTCGATAGCATCGAGGGCCCCGGGTCCTCCATGAAGGACTATCCGGAAGGCAACATGGGCCACCGCCCGTCCGTCAAAGGCGGCTATTTCCCGGTTCCCCCGGTCGATGGCGACAGCGATTTGCGAGCCGAGATGCTCTCGACCATGGGCGAAATGGGCCTGCCGATCGAAAAGCATCACCATGAAGTGGCGCAGTCGCAGCATGAACTTGGCACCAAGTTCGCCACGCTGACGAAAATGGCCGACCAGATGCAGATCTATAAATACTGCGTCCACAACGTCGCGCACAGCTACGGCAAGACGGCGACGTTCATGCCGAAGCCGGTCTATGGCGACAACGGATCGGGCATGCACACGCATATCTCTATCTGGAAGGCCGGCAAGCCGCTGTTCGCGGGCAACGGATATGCCGATCTGTCGGAGATGTGCCTGTATGCGATCGGCGGCATCATTAAGCATGCCAAAGCGATCAACGCGTTCTCCAACCCGTCCACCAACAGCTACAAGCGGCTGATCCCGGGGTTTGAGGCGCCGGTGCTGCTGGCTTATTCGGCTCGCAACCGGTCGGCGTCTTGCCGTATTCCGTACACGACCAATCCGAAGGCGAAGCGGGTCGAGGTTCGGTTCCCCGATCCGAGCTGCAACCCGTATCTGTCGTATTCGGCGATTACGATGGCGGCGCTGGATGGGATCAAGAACAAGATCCATCCCGGCGACCCGATGGACAAGGACCTGTACGACCTGCCGCCGGAAGAACTGAAGGGCATTCCGACGGTTTGCGGCAGCCTGCGGGAGGCTTTGGGCGCCCTGAGCGCCGACCACGACTTCCTGTTGGAAGGCGGCGTGTTCAGCACCGACCAGATCGAAAGCTATATCGAGCTGAAATGGGCCGAGGTCTATCGTTTCGAGCACACCCCGCACCCGGTTGAGTTCGAGATGTACTACTCGGTCTGATCGACCGGCGCTTCAATGGAACCCCGCCGTGGCATACGGCGGGGTTTTTTTGTGTTCGGCAGCATGGTCGCTCCATCGCCGCGCCGCACCGATTCCGCAATCGTCCGGAAAACAGGCTGTTCCACACGAGCGACATTGTGGCAGGAGCGGGCAATTGCTCAGTTAACAGGCACTACGAACGAGGCAAGTCTTGCTTTGACAGGCAAAACAACGCCTCGCACGCCGAAAGTCACGTTGGCACGATTGTTGATTAGGGAAATGGCGTGTCTCGCCGTTGCTCACTGTAGCGGTGTGGCGAAACGGCAGACAGGATTCTGAGAATGCAGGCTTCCCTTAACCCCAACAAAAGACCGGAGGACTGGCCGACATGAAACTCATCATGGCCATCATCAAACCCTTCAAGCTCGACGACGTCCGGGACGCTTTGACCCCGCTTGGGGTTCAAGGGCTGACGGTTTCCGAAGTGAAGGGCTTTGGCCGGCAAAAGGGCCAGACCGAAATTTATCGCGGCGCGGAATATCACGTCAGTTTCCTGCCGAAGATCAAGCTGGAGGTCGTGGTAGCGGATGACCTGACCGACCAGGTCATCGAAGCGATTACCAAGGCTGCCCACACTGGCAAGATCGGCGACGGCAAGATATTCGTGATCGACATCGAACGCGCAGTGCGGATTCGCACCGGCGAAGTCGATTCCGAAGCGCTGTAACGAAAAATAGGGAAACAGAACGATGAAGAGACCCCGCTACTCATGGGGACTGAGCGCGCTTTTGCTCGCTTTGTTGGTTGCGTTGCCGGCGTTCGCCGAAGACGCCGCCCCTGCCGCGGCGGCCGCGGCCGCTGCTGTTGCCGGGCCGCCGAAGATCGATACCGGCGATACCGCCTGGATGCTGACCAGCACGGCGCTGGTGCTGCTGATGACCATTCCTGGCCTGGCGCTGTTCTATGCCGGCATGGTGCGCAAGAAGAACGTGCTGGCGACCATGATGCAGTCGTTCGCGATCTGCTGCATCGTTACGCTGGTTTGGGTGGTCGCGGGCTACAGCATCGCCTTCACCAACGGTAATGCCTACATGGGCGACTTCTCCCGCGTCATGCTGAACGGGATTGGGGCGAATATCACCAAGGGGGCCGATATTGCCTTTACCCTGGGTGCCGGCACCGATGCGGCGGCCGTGCAGACTGTCCCCGAGACGGTCTATATGATGTTCCAGATGACCTTCGCGATCATCACCCCGGCACTGATCGCCGGCGCGTTCGCCGATCGCATGAAGTTCTCCGCTCTGTGCATCTTCATCACGCTGTGGTCCCTGCTGGTCTATTCGCCGATCGCCCATTGGGTGTGGGCGCCGACCGGATGGGCTGCCCAGATGGGTATCCTCGACTTCGCGGGCGGCACCGTCGTTCATATCAATGCCGGCATCGCCGGCCT